>ONUI01000133.1 GCA_900320995.1 uncultured Eubacteriales bacterium | reverse complement strand
GCGCTTTTTGATGAAACCTTCGCGCCCAGTTGGATCGCTTCCGCTTTCAACAAATCAGTAATTCGCATAAATACTCTCCTTTCATTTTATTTTGAGTTTATGTCGTTATCAGTGTCATTCCGTGTAATTCCGCAAAGAATGACAATAATTACCTATGTAAAAAATCGGTTGAGATCGCCACACCCTATCGGGTTCGCAATGACAATCAATATGTTGAGATCGGGCGCGTGCGCCCTTTTCTCGTGATGACAATCCATTGGAAGCAACCCTCCGCCCTTCGGGCACCTCCCTTAGGAAAGGGAGGCTCAGTGCCTCGCAATGACGATTGATAAAGAATTATTTGAGCTGGGCAAAGACCTCGTCGATCTTGGCTCTGGTCGCCAGACCCGGCAGGAAGGATGTCGCGTTGCCGCACGCGGAACCGAGCTTGAGCGCGTAGCCGTAATCGCCCGTCTTGAGGTAACCGGCGATGAAACCTGCTACCATGCTGTCGCCTGCGCCGACGGTGTTGATGACCGGCTGCTTGAGCACGCCGCAGGTGTGTGTCGCGCCTGTCTCATCAAGCAGGAACGCGCCCTTGGTCTCCACTTCCTTATGGAAGATCTCGGAGAGCTCCAGACGGTTGGGCTTGATCAGGAAGGGGTGCATGCTCAGCGAGTTGACCAGCAGCTTGCGGGTCGCGTCAACGGCGATCATAATCTTCTTATCCTTGACGCGCTCGAGCATACGCTCATAGATGTCGTCGGGGCAGGTCTTGGGGATACTGCCCGCGAGAACTAAGGTATCGCCGTCCTTGATCTGATCGAGCTTTTTCATCAGCTCTTCGAGGGCTGAGTCGGGGATATCGGGGCCCTGACCGTTGATCTCGGTCTCGCCGCCTGCCTTGATCTTGATATTGATACGAGTGAAGCCCTCGTCCAGATGGATGAAATCGGTGTGGATGCGCTTGTGGCGCAGACCCTTCTCGATCGCCTCACCGGTGAAGCCTGCTAAGAATCCGAACGCGGTGCTGTCTAAGTCCAGCTCAGCCAACACCTGGGACACGTTGAGGCCCTTGCCGCCGAAATAGAATTCTTCGCTGTCGGTACGGTTGGTAGTGTAGGAGCGCATATTCGACATACGAACGATGTAGTCGATCGACGGGCTGAGCGTTACGGTATAAATCATTTCTTTACCTCCTTGACGATAGTTATCTCACTGTATTTGTTATCCGGACAGTCATCGGTGATGATACATCCGACTCTTAACGGAGCAAAGGTCACGGCGCACACCTTGCGGAATTTGGTGTGATCCGCGAGGACAAAGGTCATGTAGCTGTTATGGATCGCCGCTTCCTTGAGACGCGCCTCATCGATATCGGGGGTGGTGAAGCCCACGGTGATGTCGATGCCGTTGGTGCCCATGAACGCTTTGGTAAAATTCATGCCCTCAAGGCTCTTGATGCCGCCCGTGCCGACGACCGCCTCGGTCAGCGGCTTGATCCTGCCGCCGATGATGTAGGTGGCAAAGCCCTTATGAGTCAGCTTTTGAGCGTGGATGATGCCGTTGGTCACATAGGTCGCCTTGTCGTTCTCGATAAAGTCGATCAGCCGCGCGGTGGTGGTACCGGCGTCGATGAACACAAAATCGCCGTCATGGATCAGGGTCGCGGCATACTGCGCGATCGCCGTCTTTTCCTCCCCCATGGTGTTCATGCGGTTCGCGACGTCCGTTTCAAAGATGCCGGAGCTGCGCGTCAGGGCGGTGGCGCCGCCGAAAACCTTGTTCAGCTTACCCATCTCAGCCAGCGCGTTGAGATCGCGGCGGATCGTGGATTCGGAGATATTCAGCTGTCGGGAAAGCTCCGCTACGGTGACCGCGTTGCGGTCGTCCAAAATCTGTAGGATCCTCTGAAATCTTTCCTCGGTCAGCATCTATCTCACCTCTCTGATTGAATTATACCACCAACTCAGTCAAAGTCAAGCAAATTCAGTCATCAATTTTCACAAAACCTACGATTTGTGAATTGTTCTAAAACACGCTGAATATTTTATCTATAATGTACAAGCGGATTTTCGGGCACTTGCGCAAGTTTGCTCATTTTGGGTGAAAGGATGTCGGAATCATAGATAAAAGAATCCCTCTCAACGCTTGACATCGCAATCACATTGGAGTACAATAAGGTACAGTTGAAATCGATCGAGATCGGACACGTGCGTCCTTATCAATAACGATTGATTGTATACGGAGGCTTAGCTCAGCTGGTGAGAGCGCCTGCTTCACACGCAGGAGGTCACTGGTTCAAGTCCAGCAGTCTCCACCATTGATAAGAGGGTACCCTTTGTGGGTACCCTCTTATCAATTATACAAGCAAAGTAGAGACTGTTGGACTTGAAGGCGAGCGTGTCTCGTCGTCACTCGCCGTATTCGGCAGACGCATCCGGTTGGTGCGTCTTGACCTCATGTGGCGGTTCCTCCTCTCCCCAAAAAGCGGGGCTTTTTAGGGACCCCGATTATTGCGTCAGCGCACATCGCCGGCAAAAGCGCCATGGGATGGCGTTTTTAACGAGAGCGCAGATGGACGGTATGTCAGGAGTAAACCGATCCGAAGACGAGGCAGACGGCACCGTCATATCATACCAAAGCAGTCTCCGCCATTGATGAAACAAGCAAAGCGGAGACTGGTGGACTTGAAGGCGAGCGTGCCAAGCCGTAAATCGGTAACTTTATCAGCAGGGCGGTGGAAAACGGATTGTGTCGATTGAGGAGATGTATGTTAATTGTAGGGTACGGCGCTTGTCGACGTACCCCTTGGCAGAGGCGTTATGTTCCTATCTGCCGTTCCCGATAACAGATACGCCCGACACATTCTTGGTACGTCATAAATGCCGTACCCTACGGAGGAATTGATCTGCTTCGCATTTAGATGATATATATCGGAAAGGTAGCGGGAGGAGCAAGCCCCTCCCCTACAATTAGTTTCATTTGCTTCGCGTTTGGGTGGCGTTTTTCGGAAAGATATCGGTACGTCGACAAGCGCCGTACCCTACGGAGAGGTTGTATTTGCTTCGCGTTTGGGTGACATTGAACGGAACAGTTACGGGAGGGGTCTCCCCGCTGGGGAGGTGCCTGAAAGGCAGAGGGGAGCCGTCTGCGGCTGAGCAACAAGTCCCTCCCCTACAATGAGTTCATTTATAACAAAAGACCTGTCACGATCGTGGCAGGTCTTTTGTCGATTGATGATTCGGTTTTCGAGCTTCTGTTTTACTCGCCGACTTCGGGGAGTCCTTTGAGTGCCAGCAGGAAGCTGACCACTGCCGCCAGCGCGCCGCCGGAGAGCACCATCAGCCAGTTTACTTCGTGGATAAACGCCGCCTGGGTGCCGATGACCGCGAGCGCTCCCTCTGCGAAGGTCTTTAACGCGCGGACGCCCGCCGCGATCCACCAGTCCTTGGTAAATACATGATTCATCTTATCCTACCTTTCTTCGTCTGATCAATCCTGATCGTGAGCCGCCTTGTTGATATGCTTATCGAGCCGGGATATCGCCTCGGTCACCCTGCCGTTACAGCCCTTTTGGTGCAAGCCGTCGAGACAGGCACGCAGGGCGTAGATGACGAGGGTATCCTCTTTCTTCATCTTGTCGAGTTCCTTCTGCTGTTCGTCCAGCCGCCGCTCCAGTGTGTCGACGCGGTCGAGCAGCTTGGCGTAGAGCCGATAGCTGCCGATGATCACACCGAGGATGACCGACGCGGCGCCGATCAGCTCAGCAGCCTTTACGATGTCGATCTGCATCATGCACCGCCCCTCGGGCAGAACAGCGGCCGATCATGTGATCTCACCTGTGTTGTTCATACATTCAACCCTTTCCGGATTTGCCTCTCCACCTATGACGATATCGCGGGAAAAGTTGCATACTTTTATGCAATCGGATGCGTGCGTCTTTTTCTCCATAACAAAAGCGACAGTCGGGATGACTGCCGCTTATTCTGTGTTGCAGGTAATTCGTAGGGGTCGACATTTATGACGACCCGCGTGGTAGGGACGTTTATTTCTTATCGACAGTTTTCGATAAAGGATACGCCCGATAGACTGCGGATAACCATTGGTCATAGCGTAGCGTTACGGAAACAGGGATTTGCTTCGCACGAAAAAGTGAGCTTTGGGAAGTGTGCCGGGAGGGTCGAGACCCTCCCCTACAATTGGTTTCATCTGCTTCGCGTTTAAGTGAGATTGATTGGAAATGTGTCGGGGCGTCGGACACGCGTGTCCAAGCGCCGACCTCTACAGGGTATTTGCTTCGCGTACAAATCAGATATAGCAGAAAGGTTTCGGGATGTCGCAAGCGTCATCCCCTACGCAACGGCACCCCGAGCATTGAATGATCGGGGTGCCGTTTATGATTCATTATTCAATTTTCAGTTTACTTGACGACGATCGCCTGTCTGCCGAGCTGCTCAAAGCGGCGTTCGCTGATCTTGCGCTCAAAATGAGAGATATCGCCCACGACGGAATCCGAGAAATAGTAATCCTTCTGATCGTAGCCGCAGAGCACCAGGCAGTGCTCGTGGAGCATCCATTTGAAGATCTCGCCCTCTTTATACTTGGCGTTTTCATCGACATAGTTGACCTTCCACGCCTCCCATTCCTGCGGTTCGGTCATGTTGGTGGTCGCCCAGATCATCACGGGGACGTCGTTGACGATGTATTCATCGCACAATTTTTGGAGGGTGTAGTTCTCGAGGACATACGCCTTTTTGTCGGACTTGACGTCGGCGAGATAGCGGTTCATGCACTTCGCCATCGCGGGCGCGTAGATGCCATAGCCCGCGTAGGCGGTGCCCGCAAAGCCCGAATTCATATCGGGGCCGAGCTTGATGCCGGTCTCGGGATCCTCGGTGACCGCGTGACAATCCAGATACTTGTCGGCGAACTGAAATTCGTTGATATCATAGCCCAGCGATTGGAGCAGGCTGGTGCACGCGTGTGTCTCACAGCCCGCCATCAAGGTATCCTGCAAGGTTGCTTTGACGCCCTGTATCTGATGCGGGGTGATCGGCGTCTCAACCGACTCGGGAGCGCCGACGCCCATCTGTATCGGCGCCGAAGAAACGCCGCCTAAGATCGCGCCCAGCACCAGCAGGATGACGATCGCGACCGATATCGTTATGATTTGTATTTTTTCGGGAATTGATCGTATTGTCACTTGATCAGTCAACTCCGTTTTTTCTTATTATAGGTGTTATAGGTGCATTGTATCACATCATATGTCGGCATAATGATCCACGGGAAAATACGGCATAATGATCCACGGGAAAATAATATAAATTTTCTGTGAATCGGATGTTGCTTTTTTATTGACATCGGGACGCGGTTAGGGTATTGTAATGGTAGTGATTTCCGTTAATAAATGTATCTCGCTATGCTCGGTCGATTGATACAATCCCTCCGAGCCGAACGATTTGTTCGACCCGCCTCCCGTAGGAAAGGGAGAATTCAGTAGTTGAGATTGCCACGGCATAAATGCCTCGCAATGACGATTGGATAAAAAACGCAAAGGAGCTTGAAGATGAAAAGGTTTTTAGCATTATTGCTCGCCATAGGGTTGATCACGGCGCTTGTCGCGTGTTCCTCCGGCAAAAAGGACGAGAAGACTGAGAAGAAAGAAGAAGCCAAAGCGAATGAGTATACGATGTCCGACAACGTCAAGGAAGGGTCGGTCATCGACGGCGTGATGACGGACATCCAAAAGGATGATCCCATCCTCAAGCGCACCATACCCTCGTGGCTCGAGACCTGTGTGCTGTATGAGGTCAACATCCGCCAGTATACCGAGGAGGGCACCTTCGCGGCGTTTGAAAAGCACCTTGACCGCCTCAAGGAAACAGGGATCAACACCCTGTGGCTCATGCCGATCCATCCGATCAGCAAGACCAACCGCAAGGGGACACTGGGCTCGTATTACTCGGTCACCGATTATAAGGACGTCAACCCCGAATTCGGCACGATAGAGGATTTCAGACACCTGATGACCGCCGCCCACGACAAGGGCTTCAAGGTCATCTTAGACTGGGTCGCCAATCACACCGGCTGGGATAACGCGTGGATCACCGAGCACAAGGACTGGTACAAGACCGACAACGGTAAGATCGTGTCGCCCTACAACTGGACGGATACCGCCCAGCTCAATTACAACAACTTCGATATGCGCGCCGAGATGATCAAGTGCATGCAGTACTGGGTCGAGGAAATGGGCGTGGACGGCTTTCGATGCGACCACGCCTCCGGTGTACCGGTAACCTTCTGGAATGCCGCGACCTACAAGCTCAAATCCGTCAACAGTGAGATCCTGATGCTGGCGGAAGCGGGCGGTAACGCTGTGCTGACGCAGTACGCGTTCGACTCCTGCTACAACGACGCGCTGTACGGTCAGTCAAAATCCGTCAAGGGCGGCGTAGCGGTATCGACGATCCAGCAGAGTATGCAGCCGGGTGACCTTTATGTTGAGGGGAGCTTCCCGATGAACTACCTTGACAATCACGATAAAAACTCCTATGAGGGTACCATCGTCGAGAATTACGGCAAGACCTATGAGCCGCTGTTGGCGCTCTCTTTCCTCACCCCCGGCATGCCGCTGATCTACACCTCGAACGAAGAGGGCTACGATCACATGATCGAGTTCTTTGAGAAGGACACGGTCAAATGGGATGACAAGCCGAAATACGCGCCTTTGATGGCGGCGCTGTCGAAGGTCAAGACCGAAAATGCCGCGCTAAACGCAACCAACCGTGATTTCAAGGTGCTGACGAAGGATGAGGATTATCTCTTCTCATTCTCGCGCTCCAAGGGCGACAACACCGTGATCTATGTCGCGAATCTGTATGATAAAGACCTGAACGACGCGGCGGTGGATCTTGGCACTGACAACGTAAAATGCGTTCTGCATTATGACGGCACCACCCTCGACACCGCCGAAACGAAGATGTCAAACAGCGACTTTGCGAAGAAGAGCTACAAGCCCTATGAGTTCTACATTCTGACGGCCGACGCGGAGAAATCAATATGAAGAATCTGAAAAACAACATCCTGTTTTTGCTCTATACCGCCATCCTCGGCGCGATCGTAGGCGCGATCATCTGGGGATTTCTGCGGCTCATGAATCTGGGCATCACGCTGATCTGGGATACCATCCCCGCGCAGATCGAGTTCCCGTATTACACATTGTGCGTGTGCACGGTCGGCGGTCTGCTGATCGGACTGTACAAGCGCAAATTCGGCGATTATCCCGAGGAACTGGGCACGGTGATGGGTCAGGTCAAAGAGACAGGACGATATCCGTATCACAATGTATTTTCGATACTGGGCGCGGCACTGTTCCCGCTGCTGTTCGGCGCATCCGTCGGCCCCGAAGCCGGTCTGACGGGCGTGATCGCAGGACTGTGCACCTGGGTCGGCGATAAGCTCAAGCGTTTTCGCGGTGAGATCGCGGAGCTGACCTCGATCGGGCTGAGCGCGACCTTGGGCACGATCTTCCGCTCGCCGATGTTCGGCTTTGTCGAACCGCTCGAATCGGACAAAGAGCCCTCCCTCCCCAAGACCTCCAAAACGGTGCTGTACATCGCGGCGATCCTGAGTTCCTTCGGCACCTTCATGGTGCTGACCAAGGTGCTGGGCGGCAGTACCGGTATCGACAGGATCGAGGGCGAACGCTTCTGGCTGCGCAACTACCTGTTTGTACCGCTGCTGATCGTCGTCGGCATCGCGGCGGGCTACCTGTATTTTCTCTTCAAAAAGCTGACCTCCGCGCTGGGCGCGAAGATGCGGAAGCATGTCGTTCTGCGCGCGACCGTCGGCGGATTCCTGCTGGGCGCGGTCGGCACACTGCTGCCGCTGACGATGTTCTCGGGTGAACACCAGATCAATGAGGTGATGGAGGATCCCGAAAGCGTCGGCGCGATCCTGCTGCTGGTGATCGGCGTAGTCAAGCTGCTGCTGACGAACCTGTGCATCGACACGGGGCTCAAGGGCGGACACTTCTTCCCAGTGATCTTCAGCGGTGTGAGCATCGGCTGCGGCATGAGCCTGCTGCTGGGCGCGGATATGGTGCTGTGTACCGCGGTCGTGACGGCGACGCTGGTCGGCCACACGATGAAAAAGCCGTTGGCGACGGTACTGCTGTTGATGATCGTCTTCCCTCTGCGGCTGATCCCCGTCATGCTGTTGGCGGCTGCCGCGGCGAAGTTCATCCCCACACCGAAGATTTTGATGTCGAAGGAGATCACGGAGTGATCCATCGGTTGGGACGCGCGTCTTTTTCTTGCAATGACTACTCTGATGGGTTACTCGCTCAACGCTCGTACAATCAATGCAATCCCTCAGTCACCTTTGGTGACAGCTCCCTTTACCAAAGGGAGCCTTTTTTTATTCGGTTGAGATTGCCACACCCTTTCGGATTCGCAATGACATCTTGATTGGTTGAGATTGCCACACCCTTTCGGATTCGCAATGACATCTTGATTGGTTGAGATTGCCACACCCTTTCGGGTTCGCAATGACATCTTGATTGGTTGAGATTGCCACGGCATAAATGCCTCGCAATGACGATCGGAAATATCAGGAATCATGAAATCGCTCTTGACTTTTGTTTGATTTTGTAGTACATTTGTTCTATAAGGATTCAAACAGTCGTGAGATCGCCAGTAAATCGGTTGAGATCGCCGCGGACTGTCTATAGGTTCGCCCGCACAATGACGAAAGGATCAAGAGTAAGGAGGTTGCCATGATACAGCATTACAGAAAAGTATACGTCAAGGTGAACTCCGATTTTGACGCGACGGGCTATATGGTGCCGCGTACCATCACCTGGGCGGACGGCAGGACGTTTGAGATCGAGGCGGTCAGGGATTTTCGACCCGCGTCCACGCTGAGCGGTCACCACGGCGGCGATTGCTATACGATCGTCATCCACGGCGAGGAACGGTATCTGTTCTTTGAGAAAACGAGCGGGATGTTCTCGTCACGGTTCGGACGGTGGTTCGTGGAACAGCCGATGGCGGGGTGATAAATCGGTTGAGATTGCCACGGCACATAAATGCGCCTCGCAATGACAATTTTGTAAAAAGGAGGGAAACGGCATGGAACGCACGTATATCGCGATCGATCTGAAGAGCTTTTACGCCAGTGTGGAATGTGTGGAGCGGCGTCTGGATCCTCTCACCGTCAATCTGGTCGTCGCGGATTCTTCACGCACGGAAAAGACCATCTGCCTTGCCGTGTCGCCCTCATTAAAGGCGCACGGGATCTCGGGACGCGCCCGGCTGTTCGAGGTCGTACAGCGCGTCAAAGAGGTGAACAGCGAACGTCTGAGCAAGGCGATCAAAAGCGGCAGGATCCGCAAAAACGAGGACGGCAAATATCACTTTATCTCATCGTCCTTCCACGCGCCCGCGCTGGAGAGCGACCCCTCGCTGGAGCTGTCCTATATCGTCGCGCCGCCGCGCATGAGGCTGTATGAGGAATACAGCACGCGGATCTTCTCCATCTATCTGAAATACATCGCGCCCGAGGATATCCAGGTCTATTCGATCGACGAGGTGTTCATCGACGCGACCCACTACCTCGACCTGTACAAGATGACCGCGCATGAGCTGGCGATGACCATGATCCGCGAGGTGCTGTATACGACCGGCATCACCGCGACCGCGGGCATCGGCACCAACCTCTACCTTGCCAAGGTCGCGATGGACATCGTGGCTAAGCATGTGCCCGCGGACAAGGACGGTGTGCGCATTGCGGAGTTGGACGAGATGTCCTACCGCGAAAAGCTGTGGTGTCACCGACCGCTGACCGACTTTTGGCGGATCGGCAGGGGCTACAGCACCAAGCTCGAAGCCTACGGCATGTTCACGATGGGCGACGTCGCGCGCTACTCCGTCACACAGGCGGGTGAAGATCTGCTGTACAAGCTGTTCGGCGTCAACGCGGAGCTGTTGATCGACCACGCGTGGGGCTGGGAGCCGACGACGATCGCGGACGTCAAGGCGTATCGTCCGAGCACCAAATCCCTCTCGTCGGGGCAGGT
>ONUI01000247.1 GCA_900320995.1 uncultured Eubacteriales bacterium | reverse complement strand
GCGCGAAAGGTCGCGGACGGCACGATCGACTTGGAACAGATCCGCGCGCTGCCTTATGACGAAGCGCGTTCTAAGCTGATGCAAATCACCGGTGTGGGCATGAAGGTCGCGGACTGCGTTCTGCTCTACGGACTGCACCGATTGGACGGCTTTCCGCTCGATGTGTGGATGAAGCGCGCGATGGCGACGCTGTTCAAGGGCGTTGAGCCCTCGGTTTTCGGACAGTACGCCGGTATCGCCCAGCAATACATTTCCAAGGCTCCCTTTGGGAAAGGGAGCTGTCGCACAAAGTGTGACTGAGGGATTGCATCGATTGTCCGACCGTAGGGAGTTACAACTCGGTAAATGACGGTTAATGATATCTAAAATTTATTTGACATAGGAGGACAACATGAAGATTCTTTTTATCCTCGCGCTGATCGCTTTAGCGGTATTTGCCGTGTCGAGCATCATCAAGGAGCGTAAGTATACCAAGATCATCCGTCTGGTATCCTGCTCTCTGACGGTGGTACTCTCGCTGATATCCGCGATCGCCGTGCCGTACCTGCGCTCACTCGGGATCGGAGTCGCCGTGCTGACAGCGGCGAGCTTCGGACTGTTGATCTTCGCACAGCAGTTCAAGACCGACGCCGTCAAATCCTTTGTGAAGTACACTGCCAACGCGATATTGGTGATTCTGCTGCTCGAAGCGGTCTGCTTCAACTTCAACAGCTATCATCTGTGGAAGGGCGGCTATGATGAAACGCCCCTCGATATGAGTACGGCGACGCTCACCAATGTCAAACAGAACGGCAACAGCTTTGTGACGAACGGTGAGAGCGCGACCATCGAGTTCCCGAAGCTCGATCAAAAGATCGGTACCATCCAGCTCGACCTCAAGGGCACCTCCTACAAGACCGATTATTCCATCGACTTTGCCGATGAGACCAACGCCTCTTATTACATGAGAAGCGGGTTGGTCAAGGGCTCGGTGTTCAATGATATCAAGCAGACAAAGTACGTCGTCTGTGACTTTTCGGGCAAGGTCAGCAAGCTGAGGATCAACCTGACCGAGCTGAAAGGCAACACCGTGACCATCAGCGGTATCACCCTTAACGCGGATTATCCGTCGCGTTTTTCCTATCTGCGATTCGCGCTGATCCTGCTGAGCGTGATGTTCGTGTGGGCGTTCAAGCGGAGCGTCAACTTCCGCAAGCCGTTGTCCGCTCAGTTCAAAACCGCCAAAGCCGTCACCGCGGTCATCGTGATCGTGATGGTGGCGCTCTCACTGCTGCTATCCTCGGTCGGACTGAATCCCAAGAAGGATTTCAATGATCCCACCGGTAACCAGATCACCAAGGAGCTGGTCGACGCGTTTGAATCGGGTCAGGTCGAATTGAAGGACAAGCCCGGCACCGATCTGCTGAATATGGAGAATCCCTATGACTGGTCGGCACGAACCGAAAAAGGAGTCAACGCCAAATGGGATCATGTGCTCTATGACGGCAAGTATTATTCCTACTACGGCGTCGGACCCGTGATCCTGCTGTACCTGCCGTACCATCTGATCACCGGGCACTATCTGGCGAGCCTGCCGGGTGTGCTGTTGTTCAACACCCTTGCGCTGATCTTCCTCGGCATGACGTTCTATCAGCTGATGAAACGGCTGTTCAAGGACATCCCGCTGTCGATGTTCACGGCGGCGCTGATCATGATCTATGCCTCCTGCGGCGTGTGGTACTGCACCGTCATGGCGAACTTCTATGAGATCGCCCAAAGCTCCGGCTTCTGCTTCACCGTATTGGGCGCGTATTTCCTGGTGACGTCCAATGTGATCGGCAGTGACAAGGAGCCGATCAAACCGCTTCACGCGGCGCTGTCCTCGCTCTTCCTCGCAATCGCCGTGACCTGTCGTCCCACGACCGCCATCTGGTGCGTTGTCGCGGTGGTGTTCATCATAGCGGGCGTGATGAAGCTGCGCCGCACAAACGGAGAATTGTCATCGCGAGGCTCCAAGAGCCGTGGCGATCTCAACCGATCAAAAAAGTCGGCAATCATTATCTATCTTTGCGCGGCGCTGATCCCCTTTGTCGTGATCGGCGGTGCGCAGATGATCTATAACCACGCGCGCTTCGGATCGTTCACGGATTTCGGTATCGCGTATTCGCTGACCATCAACGACTTTACCCACACTGAGTTCCACACCCAGCTCTCCGCGATCGGCTTCTTCGATTATCTCTTCGCGCCTCCGTCCTTTACCGGCGAATTCCCCTATGTCCAGTCGACCCTGTCGACCCTCGGCGTAAACGGCTATTACTTTGAGGCGACCAACAACGGCGCGGGCTTGTTCTATCGCGCGCTCCCGATGTTCTTCCTCTTCGGCGCACCCTTCGCGCTCAAGTATGTCGATCGGCTACGGCACACGCTATATGATGGACTTTGCGTGGGAGATGCTGACCTGCGCCTTCCTCGTGATGTTCCTCTTCTACCGCAACCTCAAGGGCAAGGACGCAAAGCGCATCTACGAGCACCTGCTGTTGATCGCGATGTTCGCCTGCCTGTTCATCAATATGGGTCTGGTGTTCGCATACTGGTACCCCGGCAGCTATGTCGCGGGACACGAAGCGATGTTCGAGCGCTTCGGCAGAATGTTCTCGATGTTCAATACATAAGGCTCATCCATGTGTAGGGGAGGGGCTTGCTCCTCCCGCCACACTTCCACCATATCCCTTTATACTGCGGAGCCTATTGTAGGGGAGGGGCTTGCTCCTCCCGAAACTTCTCCGCCATATCCCTTTTTTATGCGAAGCAGATGAAGCCTATTGTAGGGGGAGGGTCTCGACCCTCCCGCACCATTTCCATCATATCCCTTTATCATGCGGAGCAGATATATGTTTTCGATACCGAAAACACCCCGCCCGATTAATGGTTGAAAATCTCTTGTTCTTGTGT
>ONUI01000050.1 GCA_900320995.1 uncultured Eubacteriales bacterium | reverse complement strand
CGCGACGACCTGCTCGAGGTCATGGTGAAGTCTTATCTGAACGTCTAAATCATAATAAAACGAAGGGATTGATTCCAATGGCTGAAAAGGAATTTTCGACCTATAAGGGCAAGCCTCTGGTTCGTTGCGGCGATGAGCTGTACTTTGGCAGTATGGCTGACCGTTTTGTGATCAGAATGCAGATAAAAAGTAAGAAAACAGTAGGGGATACCG
Organism: uncultured Eubacteriales bacterium; assembly: GCA_900320995.1. GTDB lineage: Bacteria > Bacillota > Clostridia > Oscillospirales > Acutalibacteraceae > Ruminococcoides. The sequence goes on along the minus strand of ONUI01000050.1, from coordinate 12,664 downwards.
AGATTGCGGATAAGGTGGCGATCCAGCTGCTTTGTACCGATCCCGACTTGAGCCCCCGCAAACAGCTCGTCAAGTCCAGCGAGAAGAGCGGTCTGTATGTCGCCCTCGACATCGCCGACGTATGGTTGGAAAGAGCCCTGAAATCATGAGAAAAGCTGACCCTTTTGAGGTCAGCTTTTTTAATGAGGAATTAGGAATGAGGAATGAGGAATTGATAGTTGACACTGTAACGTTTGCTGTAGGGGAGGGGCTTGCTCCTCCCGCGGTAGATGGTTTGATAATAGAATACACAAGTCAAGGAGAAGTTGCATTTGCTTCGCGGTGGAATAGGAATAGATGGAAATGTTTTCGGGAGCAGCACAGTGGCGCTTAGCCAATTACAGATACAGAGGACCCCATAACTCCCCGAGTTATGGGGAGAGGAGGAACCAGAGGAGGAACCGCCACACGAGATCAAAGCGTACCAACCGGATACGCTTATCGAGTACGGCGAGTAACGACGATGGAGCGCTGTTGCATGGGAGTTGTATGCCAAATCACAGATTTGGACAACTCCTCAAAGCCACTCCCCTACAATAAGCGCCTACCTATCATACACATCAGGGCAAATCTCTTTTATTTTCTCTCGAAGAATTAAAAAGTCGTTGAACGCGCCTTCCATCTGGCTGGGATTCCTCAGCAGGGCGGCGGGGTGGAGCATCGGCATCATCCAGATCCCCTTGCGCTCGATGAAGGCGCCGTGCTCGCGGGTGATCCTCAGATCGGGCTTGATCAGCCTCATGCCCGCGATCCTGCCCAGCGTGACGATGATCTTCGGGCGGATCAGGCGCGTTTGCTCCCTCAGATAGCCGATACAGCAGTCCTGTTCATCCTCCTGCGGATCGCGGTTCATGGGCGGTCTGCATTTGACGATGTTGGTGATGTAGACATTTTGGTGACGGTCGAGATCGACGGCGTAGAGCATCTTATCGAGCAGCTGTCCCGCTCTGCCGACGAACGGTTCACCCTGCAGATCCTCCTGCTCGCCCGGACCCTCGCCGATAAACAGGATGCGCGCGTCCTTGTTGCCGACGCCGAACACGACGTTGTGCCGTTTCTCACACAGCCGACAGCGTGTGCAGTTCAGACATTTTTCTTCGATTTCCTGCCAAGTGCTCAAAATCCTTCACCTTATTTCCGATAAGTTGTTGAAATATGTTCCTTAATGATGTACAATAGATATAATCGTGGGCTTGACCCATGTATAGAATAATCAGATTGGTGGTAATTATTATGAAAAGTACAATTATGGTAGAGACCTCCGCTCACCATCTCCATGTCACCGCAGAGACTTTCGCGACCCTGTACGGTGAGGGCAAGACCCTGACCAATAAGAAAGACCTCTCTCAGCCCGGTCAGTTCGCCTGCACCGAAAAGGTGACCGTAGTAGGCCCCCGCGGTGAGATCACCATGTCCATCCTCGGCCCGTTCCGTCCTGAGGATCAGGTAGAGATCTCTATGACCGAGACCCGTAAGCTCGGCGTGACCGGCGTGATCCGTGAGTCCGGCGATCTGGCGGGAACTCCCGGCTGCATCCTGCGCGGACCCGAGGGTGAGGTCGAGATCGACCACGGCGTGATCGTCGCGCAGCGTCATATCCATCTGACTCCCGAGACCGCTGTAGAATACGGCGTTGAGGATAAGCAGATCGTCAAGGTCGCGGTCGGCGACAACGGCAGAAAGGTCATCTTTGACGATGTGATCGTTCGTGTATCCCCGAAGTACGCTCCCGCTGTTCACCTCGATACCGATGAGGCGAATGCCGCGGGTCTGATGGGTACCACCGACGGCGAGATCATCCTGTGATCGTCGTTGCGAAAACCCTTTAGGGATTCGAATCAACAGACGCGTCAGCTCCTCCGAAAGGAGGAGCTTTGTTTTTGGTTAACAGTTAACGGTGAATGGTTAACGGTTGTGGGAAATGCTCCGCATTTTTGATTCCTATTCGGATGAAACCGCAATATTACAGTTCCTTATATAAAACGGGTGCGGGTGTCCTGCCCTTTAACGGTAAATGGTTAACGGTTGTGGGAAATGCTCCGCATTTTTGATTCCTATTTGGATGAACCCGCAATATTACAGTTCCTTATATAAAACGGGTGCGGGTGTCCCGCCCTTCACCGTTAACCGTTAACTGTTAACCGTTAACCGTTACCATTATCCGAACAGCTCTGCTGTATTCATCGCTGGCTTGGCGAGCGGGATAGGGGACTTCGTATAATACACCACGTCGCCGAGGGGGATATTCACATAATGCCAGCCTTTGTTTAATTCTTCTGTGGAAATTTCGCCATCGTGCATCCGCACCTGTGTCATCTTCTCGGGCAGGTAGATATGGCGGGCGTCGGCGTTCTGGCGGTAGATCGGCGCGATCATCATCCTGTCGCCGACCATCAGCTGATCTTCGATTGTCGCGGCGATCTCATCATCCTCATAGTCGAACGCGAGGGGTCTGAAATACATGGTATCGTTCTCGACCGCCTTGACGAATTCATCATACAGATAGGGGAGCAGGCGGTATCTGAGCGTGATGATATGTCGGAACACCTCGGTGTCGCCGAAGGCGAACGCCTCCTGACTGCGTGTGCCGAAGGCGGCATGATTGCGCATGAGCGGTGTGAACAGCGCGAAGCTCATCCAGCGGATCAGCAGATCGCGGGTGCAGTTGCCGTTGAAGCCGCCGATATCACTGCCGCTGAACAAAAAGCCGCACATGTTCAGTCCCGGCATCTGCTGTAAGCTTTGCAGGATATGGCTCCACCAGCTGTGATTATCGCCCGTCCAGATGCCGCCGTAACGGTGCGCGCCGATAGTAGACGCCCGTGAGAACAACAGGCTCGGCTCATCGCGCAGCTCACACAACGCGTCATAGGCGCTTTTGGTCATCCGATAGCCGTAGAGGTTGTGCACATCGTAGTGGGCGAATCTGCCCTCGGGGGTATTGTGGTAAAAGCTCTTGTAGTCGCTGTCGGAATTCTGGAGTTTCACGAGTACGTCGCGTGTGCCGAAAAAGTCCAGCGCGCCGATCTTTTCGATATCGATCTTTTGGACTTCTTCGATCGCGCGCTCAAGCCCCTTTTCGCTGTAGAAGAGCGCCGGCTCGTTCATATCGTTCCAAAAGCCCTCGATGCCCAGATCGGTGAGGGCTTTGTATTGTTGCCCGAACCAGCGTGACGCCTCGGGATCGAGAAAATCGGGCAGAACGCTTTTGCCCGGCCATACGCCGACGACGAAATCCTCGCCGTTCTCATCCTTGCAGAAATAGCCCTTTTCATGCCCCTCGTCATAGACGCTGTAGCCCTCTTCCTTTTTGACGGCGGCGTCGATGATGGGGATCAGCCGGATCCCGCGCGCCTTCATCTCGGCGGCAAAAGCCTTAAGATCGGGGAAGCGTTCGGGATGGACGGTGAAGTCCTTGAAGTTATCCATATAGTCGATGTCGAGGTACAGCATATCCAGCGGGATGCGCGCATCTTTATATTGGTCAGCACACCGTCTGATGTCATCTTCGGTCACATAGCCCCAGCGGCTCTGTCCGTAGCCGAACGCCCACTTCGGCGGCAGATAGCTCTTGCCGATCAATGCGCGGAATTCGCTGACGATCGCTTTCAGGCTGTCGCCCGTGATGATGTACAGATCGAGCGCGAAATTCTCGGGCGTGATGGTGATGATGTCGCTGTCGGTATAGCCGATATCGTAGGTGATCCTGCCGGGCAGGTCGAAGAACGCGCCGATCTGCTCCTTTCCGTCGATCAGGATGAAGTTGTGAGCGCCGTAGACAGAGCGCTTGTCCTCGGTATGGAACGGCTCGTCGGTACATCGGCTCTCATAGATCCATCCGCGCTTGTTGATGCCGCGCATGGTCTCGCCGAGTCCGTAGACGCGGGTTTTTGCGTCCATATCCAGTGTGAAACCGTTTTCGGTCACGGTGAACGGCTCGGGTGATCCGTCAGAGTAGGGGAGGTCTTTGACGACGGCTCCGGTGGTGATGATGGGGTCATAACAGAATCTTTTGATCATGGTGATACCTCGCACTTGATTTTTTTACGCTTAGGATGTATAATATTATAGATTGGGGATTGATATTCATTTGCTGTCGGATCAAAACGATTCGATCATTTAATATCAGTATACCATCGAATGAAATGAGTTACAATGATTATTTGCGGATTTTATCGAAATACCGCACAGGGGGCAGAATATGAGCAACAAGGTTATCATCACATCGGATATCACATGCGACCTGAACAAGGATCTGGAACAGCGCTACGGCGTTACTACCATCCCGCTGCATATCGTCATCGGCGGTAAGAGCTATGAGGACTGGGTGAACATCACCCCCGAAGAGCTGTATGAGATCTTCTATCAGACAAAGGAGCTGCCGCATACCACCGCGGGCAGCGTCGGCGAGTATACCGATTTCTTCAAGCAGTTCGTCGATCAGGGCTGCGACGTGGTGCATTTCAGCCTCGGCTCCAAGCTGAGCGTGACCCATCAGAGCAGTGTGCTCGCGTCACAGGAATTCCCCGGCAGGGTCTTTTCGGTCGACACCCAGAACCTTTCCACCGGTTCGGGTCTGTTGGTCATCAAGGCGTGTGAGCTGCGCGATCAGGGCTTATCCGCACAGGAGATCGCCGAGAAGGTCACCGCGATGGTGCCTAAGTCGCACGCGTCCTTTGTGCTCGACCGCCTCGATTTCCTCCATGCGGGCGGCAGATGCTCCGCGATCGCCATGCTGGGCGCGAATCTGCTCAGCCTCAAACCCTCGATCGATGTCCGCAATGATGACGGCGGTTCGATGGGCGTCGGCAAAAAGTATCGCGGCAAATATGATAAGGTGTTGCTCCAGTATATGGAGGACACCATCAACAAGTATGACAACATCGATCCCGACCGTGTGTTCGTCACCCATGCCGGCATGGACGCCGAGGAGGTCAACGCGGTCGTCGAAGCCGTCAGGGCGAAGAATATCTTCAAGGAGATCCACATCACCCGCGCGTCATGCACCATTTCCAGCCATTGCGGCCCCCATACCCTCGGCGTGCTGTTCATGACGAAGTAACGCAATAATCATTCCGATAGAGAAATAAAACCACCTGTTCGATCGAGCAGGTGGTTTGTTATTGGTAGTATTCGTCCTCAGACCATCGGGCAGGATTGTTGTCGATGTAGGTATAGATGTCACGATAATCACGTTCTGTTCGGATTACATGATCATAAAAGCGTGATTGCCAAATAGGGTGACCGATACGTTTAGTTACAGCTCCCTTTAGCTGTTGGATAACGCGCGATACCTACGGAAACCTTTGATAATATCGGTTTCCTGTCCCTTGTACATACTGTGATAAAATACGCGCCGTTTGAAGCATAATCAAATTCCGGCATGCGGATCTGTTTGCGTTCGGGACGGGGAATATTGTTATCCATAAATCTCCCGATACACCGTTGTCACCGCTTCGTCGCTGATGGTGCAGCCCAGGCGGATCATGGGGATGGTTTCGACCATCCTGCCGAGCATATCGAGCAGTTTTGACAGGTGCGCTTTATCGGAGGGGAGCACGGTCTGCTGCAGGAGCAGGGTGATCGCCTCGACCGGGTTGATCGGCGCGGCGTGATTCTCCGGCGCTTGCGAGAGGAACACGATCGCCCTGACGGGAGCACAGGTGTTTTCGCCGATGCCGTGCTTGCCGTTCCACGGTGTACCGTAGATGATGAACCTGCCGTCCTTTTCGCGCACCAGCGGCTTGTCGTCGTTGATCATCGTGACCTCGTCACCGAAATGCCTGCGCCACAGCGCGGCATGGGTGCTTTTGCCGGTGCCGGAGGGCGCGGTGAAGATGATCGCTTCCTCCTTGTATTTCAGGCATGAGCAATGAAGGAAGAACCCGCTTTTGTCGATGATGTAGTCACAGATCACGCGCAGGATGGCGACCGCCTCACAGATGTACGGACTGCCGGGATCGCCGTGGATCTCTTCGCCCAGTTCGGCCTCATAGCGGATCATCTCGTCGGTCGGCTCGATCAACAGCTCATACTCCCCGCTATCGGTCAAAAAGTCCGCCATATAGCGGTAGGTCTCTTCATAACGCGCCTTGACGGCGATATTCATTTCTGCGATTCGGTAGATATACATAACGGTTGCTCCTCTCAAGGCTCCCTTTTCTAAGGGAGCTGTCAGCTGTGCTGACTGAGGGTTTTTAAACTGCCGCAAGAGCGGTTTACCCTTATTATTTCTTCTTTATTATAACATAAGAATAAATAGTTGCAACCGATAAAAACAGGATCAATGAAAGGATCATGTAGATGATATAGGTGCCGTTGCGGACGATCAGCCCGGCAATGACGGTGCAGATACCCGCAAGCACCATCGCGATACCGCAGTTGCGGTTGGTGATGTACCAGTGTTCGTCACTATCCATACACCAGCTCAGACGCACACCGATGAAATCATTGGGCTTGGTCTTGGGAAGAATATTGCCGAGTAGAATGAACAGCACGCCCACGACAGTGGAGATGATGACGAAGATCATGTTTTCCTTGTTCTTCATCGTTCCGGGGTGCTTCATGATGGTCAGCAGAAAGACGCACAGCGCGTTGAACAGAACCATGACGATCATGATCACCGTGTCCAGAACATCGAGATTCCGCGCGATACGGTCGTTATCCTCTTTGGAGGATTTTTCTTGGAATTTTCTGTAAAGGAAATAAAGCAGCGTAATAACGAGGATGATGGCAGGGAAGAGAAAGGCTTCATATTTAGAACCGTAGCGGTCGGGTGTGCCGTCGATCCCGAAGTGCGCCGCGACTGTATCGGGCAGGATGAAGAATACGGCGATCGCGGAATAGATCGTCGGCAGGATCGCTAACAAAATGATCGTGATTTTCTTGAATCGTTTCATCGTAAACCTCCTTGAATGGTTGGGGAAGATGTCTGATACAGAGAGATAGAAAAAGGCACAAGTGCCAAGATGACGGATACAGAGTGATAGAAAAAGGCACAAGTGCCTAAAACTGCTTGAGCCATAATATCAGCTCGTCAAAGAGCGAGGCGTTGAGCTCGTAATAGACAAAGTTCTTTTCCTTGCTTTCGATCAGCAGATCGCTTTCCTTGAGCAGCTTCAGATGATAGCTCAGCTTTTGCGGTGTTACACCCAGCGCTTCGGCGATCTCACCGGCTGACATGCGGTAATTCTTCTTGATCAGCATCAGGATCTCACGCCGCTGCGGGTCGGATAGTGTTTTAAATGTACTGCCTAATGACACCGGCTCACCTCCGAATCTATTTCAAAATAATTTTAAACAGCTGTTTGAGTGTATTATAGCGCCGCGCCTATCAAAAGTCAATAGGAATTTCAAAATTATTTGAAATAGTTTTCCCATGCTTTGTGCAAAGAAAAACGGCACGGATGAACCGTGCCGTCAGAGTGAGTGCGTTATACAAATTGTTGCTGCGAGGGCTTGATACACGTGTCAGCCCGTGGTAACCTGACCGATGATTCAGATCGGGAACCAGATGTTCACGACTGCCGCGCCGATGAGGATAACGCTGTCCATGACAAAACAGGGGATCGGCGGGATCTTGTCGATCAGCCATTGCAGTTTTCTCAGCGGCCAGCTAAAGACGTCGAAGGACAGGATCAGCGCCGTGAGCACAGCCGCGGTCAATACGCTGAATTTCCACAGCGGATCGCCCAATGTCAGCAGGAAATCAAACGCCCCGAAGTGCCACATCAGCAGCACGATCGGATAGTGCCAAAAGAGTACGCTGAGCGTGTTGCGCCCCATATGCGTGAGCAGCGGTACCTTGCGATTGGGGATGATGGCGATGACCGCGATGATCATGACCGCCGAAATGCCGTAGCACAGCAGTCGGTGATAGAAGGTACAACCCTCAATGGGGACAATGCTGTAGGGGTTTCTGCCGGTGAACAGCATACGCAGGGGATAGATGGTATCTCTCATTCTGAAACACAGAATGAAATAGATCACCAAAAACGCGACGCCGACGAGCTTGACCTTTGTCTGGTGTGAAAAACGCCTGACCTTTGCGGGCGTCAGGTAGTAGCCCGCCGCGTAGAAGGGCAGAAATACAAAGTAGCGCATCAGATAGAAGCTGTCGCCCAGCGGGAAGAATCCCGCCGCAACGCCCAGAACGATCGTCGCGGGGATCACGATCCCGGGGTGGACATCCTTGAGCAGATAGAGCGTCACCGTGTACATCACGATGATAAAGAAGTACCAGTCGATGCCGGCGCTGCCGAACAGATCCAGCCCGATCTCCTCGCCGTTGAATCGCCGCAGCGCGTAGATCGCGATTTTCAGAATGAATCCGAGGATCAGGTAGTAGCTGATTTTGTGCAGATTCGGTCGATAATCCTTTTGGAACTTCTTTTGGAACAGTCCGTTCAAAAAGATGTAGAGCGGCGCCGCGAAAGAGTTGACGAAGATGAACCATGAGCGAAACATATCGCTTTCATCGGCGAACTCCTCCGCAAAGCTGCCGACGACGACCAGGATCATGACGAGCAGCTTGACGTTATCAAATTTAAAGATGCGCGGTTTTGAATTGTCGTTCATCTTTTGCCTCACAGAATTGTTTATCGCGATCCGTAGGACGGCGATCTTCTCATTTATATGAGCCTTCTATTCGGATTATACTGAAATTGGCGAAAAATGTCAATATAATTGGAGTTAGGAGTGAGGAGTGGTAATGATCGGTAGAATCCATCAAAAATACACTTATTGACTTTGCGCTGTTTCTGTGTTACACTGAACTCAACAAATGACCTGACATAAAGGCGATCCGCGGATCGCCTGAGTGAAAGGCGTTGACAAACCGCAGATCCGGAGTGGGCGTATGCTGCGCCTTGCTCCTTTGTTCGCTATTTGCCGCGCCTTTTGGCGCGGTTTTTTGTATGATGTCATTGCGATGGTGCAAACACTTGTGTTCAGCGACTGTAGCAATCTCAACCGATTACAAAGGATGTGATATTCAATGGATACACGTGTCGCGGTCGTCAGCATCATCGTGGAAAACGATGACGCGACGAAACAGATCAACGAGCTGTTGTCCGATTTTGCGGACTATGTGATCGGGCGCATGGGCGTGCCGTATAAGGAACGCAGCGTTCGGCTGATCAGTGTCGCTGTCGACGCGCCGCAGGACAAGACCGCCGCCCTGAGCGGAAAGATCGGTTCACTGCCCGGCGTGAGCGTCAAGACGGCGTACGCAAGTATATAATAATGAGGAATTCAATGCCTTCCCCTTGAGGGGAAGGTGTCACCGATCAGGTGACGGATGAGGTGGAAACGTTTCGTCAACTGCGTTGACACCTTTTCCTCGCCGGAGACAGCTCCCCCACTGTCACTTCGTGACGTCTCCCCAACGGGGAGCACCTCAAGGGGAAGGCTGTTTATATATCAAAAGGAGAAAAACACATGGCAATCTACAACCCTGCTTCATTACACGCGGAGGAGTTCATCAATGATGAAGAGATCCGCGAGACCCTCGCTTATGCCGAGAAAAACAAGAATAACATGACCCTGATTAACGAGATCCTCGAAAAGGCGCGTCCCATCCCGACCGCGACCGGCTGTCGCTGTAACGGACTGACCCATCGCGAGGCATCCGTACTGCTCGCGTGCGAGGATCCCGAGGTGACAAAGCGCATTTATGAGATCGCGGAGGAGATCAAGCTCGCCTTTTACGGCAACCGTATCGTCATCTTCGCGCCGCTGTATCTCTCAAACTACTGCGTCAACGGCTGTCTGTACTGTCCGTATCATCTGAAGAACAAGACCATCCCGCGCAAAAAGCTGACGCAGGATGAGGTGCGGCAGGAGGTCATCGCCCTGCAGGATATGGGTCACAAGCGCCTCGCCATCGAGAGCGGTGAGGATCCTGTGATGAACCCGATCGAGTACATCCTCGAGTGCATCGACACCATCTACAGCATCAAGCATAAGAACGGCGCGATCCGACGCGTCAACGTCAATATCGCCGCGACCACTGTCGAGAATTACACCAAGCTCAAGGACGCCGGTATCGGTACCTATATCCTGTTCCAGGAGACCTACCATAAAGAGAGCTATCTCCAGCTCCATCCCACAGGTCCCAAGCATGACTATGATTATCACACCGAGGCGATGGATCGCGCGATGCAGGGCGGCATCGACGACGTGGGTCTGGGCGTTCTGTTCGGACTGGAGATGTATAAGTATGAATTCGCGGGACTCTTGATGCATGCCGAACATCTGGAGGCTGTCCACGGCGTAGGCCCGCACACGATCTCCGTTCCGCGCGTCAAGCGTGCCGACGATATCGACCCCGACGAGTTCGACGGCGGTATCGACGACGAGACCTTTGAGAAGATCACCGCCTGCATCCGTTTGGCGGTACCGTACACCGGCATGATCATCTCCACCCGCGAGAGCGAGGCGGTTCGCTCCAAGCTCCTGCGCCTGGGTATCTCTCAGGTGTCCGGCGGTTCGAGAACATCCGTCGGCGGCTATGCCGAAAAGGATCGTCCGCATGATACCGAGCAGTTCGACGTCAGCGATCAGCGCACTCTCGACGAGGTCGTCAGGTGGCTGATGCAAAGCGGTCATATCCCGTCCTTCTGTACCGCGTGCTACCGTGAGGGCAGAACCGGCGATCGCTTCATGTCGCTGTGCAAGAGCGGTCAGATCCTCAACTGCTGTCATCCGAACGCGCTGATGACGCTTGCCGAATATCTGGTGGATTACGCGAGCGAGGAAACGAAGCAGATCGGCTTCGCGATGATCGGCAAAGAGCTCAAGCGCATCCCCAAGGAGAAGGTGCGCGATATCGCGGAGCAGAATATCCGTGATATCATCATGTCCAACCGCAGAGATTTCCGATTTTAACAGCCTTCCCCTTGCCTTGAGGTGCTCCCCGTTGGGGAGACGTCACGAAGTGACAGTGGGGGAGCTGTCTCCGGCGAGGAAAAGGTGTCAACGCAGTTGACGGATGAGGTGAAAGCCTTTCCGTTCTATCAATCAAAGAGATGAGGAGAAATCGTTTCCACCTCATCCGACCAATTCGCCTCTGACACGCGTGTCCGGCGAATTGCCCACCTTCCCCTCAAGGGGAAGGCTTTGCAGGTGTTATAATGACTTTAAATTCTTCAACCGTATCCGCGCTGCGACCGCATATCGCGTTTTTCGGACGGCGCAACGCGGGCAAATCCAGTGTGGTCAATACCGTGACCAATCAGCGTATCTCTGTCGTATCGGATACCCTCGGCACGACCACCGACCCTGTCCAAAAGGCGATGGAGCTGCTGCCGCTCGGACCTGTCGTGATCATCGACACCCCCGGCTTTGACGATGAAGGCGCCTTAGGCGAGCTGCGCGTCGAGCGCACCCGCGAGGTACTGCGCAAAACCGATATCGCCGTATTGGTGGTAGACGGTACCGTCGGACTGTCCGAGGCGGATGAGCGCCTGATCGATGAATTTGTCCGCCGCGGTCTGCCTTATCTGATCGCCGTGAATAAGATCGACCTGATGGAGAACCCTGTGAAGGAGGATAAACACACCGCGTGTGTCAGTGCTTTGACAGGCGAGGGGATAGGGGAGCTCAAAGAGCGCCTTGCCACCCTGATCCGAAATGAGGAGAAAGAAAAGTTCATCGTCGCTGATCTGGTGGAAGAAGGCGATACCGTCGTGCTGGTCATCCCGATCGACGAATCCGCGCCAAGGGCAGGATCATCCTGCCGCAGCAGCAGACCTTGCGGGAACTGCTCGATCACCACTGCACCGTGATCTGCTGTCAGGATACGGAGCTGAAAGCGACGTTGGCGAAGCTGAACGAAAAACCAAACCTCGTGATCACGGACTCTCAGGCGTTTAAGAGGGTCGCGGAAAATACACCCGCGGATATCCCGATGACGTCGTTTTCGATCCTGTTCGCGCGCTTCAAGGGCAATCTGGACGGACTGATCCGCGGCGCGAACGCGTTGAAGCATCTGCAAGACGGCGACAAGGTGTTGATCAGCGAGGGCTGTACCCATCACCGCCAGTGCGGCGACATCGGCACCGTGAAGCTGCCCGGCTGGATCCGCAATTATTCGGGCGCGGAGCCTGATTTCACCTTTACCTCGGGCGGCACCTTCCCCGACGATCTGTCGGCATACAAGGTGATCGTCCACTGCGGCGGCTGTATGCTCAATGAGAAGGAGATGCAGCACCGGCAGCGTGCTGCCTTATCCGCCGGGATCCCGATGGTCAATTACGGCGTCGCCATTGCCGCGATGAACGGGATCTTAGATCGTGCGTTGAAGCCGGTTATTAGTTAGGAGTTAGGAGTTAGGAGTGAGGAGTTTATACTCCCCGCTGTAACAGTCCTATAGCTTTTGTGGAAAAATGAAGAGCGCTTACCATACTCAAGGATGTGAGCTGTAAGCGCTTTTTTTCTTTATTCAAGCATAGAGAAATTCTGCATTCAACTCCTCACTCCTCGCTCCTAATTCCTCACTATTTTGTAATGCCGGATTACAAAAAGTTAACTTGCCAATATCGCATATATAGTTTATAATTTCTATTGTAGAATTATTATTTCAAGATATTGGGGTGTAAATATGAAGTGTCCCTACTGTGGATTT
>ONUI01000003.1 GCA_900320995.1 uncultured Eubacteriales bacterium | reverse complement strand
GTATCGGGGCGCAGCTTGCCGTTGAGGATGCGGAAGAGCGTCGTCTTGCCGCAGCCGTTGTCGCCGAGGATGAACACGCGCTCGCCCTTGGTGATGTGCAGATCGACATGGCGGAACAGGTGCTTATCGCCGAAGGACTTGCTCAGCTCCTTTGCCATGAGCACATCGTTGCCGCTCTCGTGACGCGGCTCAAAGCGCATGCGGATACCCTCCAGCGCGCCGTCCGGCTCGACCATCTGCGCCCTGATGCGGTCGATCTCCTTCTGCTTGCTCTCCGCGGTGCGGATATTGCGCTCTCGGTTCCAGCGCTTTTGCTGTTCGATGATCCCCTCGATACGCTGTATTTCTTTAAGGTCGTTTTTGTATTTGTTCTCGAGCGCCTTTTCATACGCCTGCTTCTTTTTGATGAAGTCGGAGTACGCGCCCTTGTAGGTCATGCACTTTTTATGCTCGATCTCAACGGTCTTGTTGGTGACCGAATCGAGGAAGTAGCGGTCATGGCTGATGATAATCATCGCGCCCTTGAAATCGCGCAAAAAGCCCTCCAGCCATGCGACGGACGCGATGTCGAGGTGGTTGGTCGGTTCGTCGAGAAGCAGTAGATCGCTGCCCGAGAGCAGGAGCTTTAGCAGGCTGAGCTTGGAGCGCTGACCTCCCGATAATGCCGAGGTGTGCATGTCGAATTCTTCCGCGCAGAAGCCCAGTCCCGTCAATGCCGACCGGGTGCGGCTCTTGTAGGTCAAGCCGCCGTCGCGCTCAAATCGCTCGATCAGCTCCGTCTGGCGCGCGATCAGTTCGGTCAGATCACCCGTGCTGTGCTCGATGGTGATTGTGATCTTCTCGATCTCGCGCTCCATCTGCTTGAGGTTGTCGAACACGGATTCGAGCTCGTCATAGATACTGCGCTCGCCGTGGGAGCAGGCGTGCTGTTCCATGTAGCCGATGATCAGACCGTGCTCGGTCGCGACCGTGCCCCCGGTCGGCTCCAGCTCGCCGCAGATGATCTTGAACAGGGTGGTCTTGCCCACGCCGTTTCTGCCGATGAGACCGACCTTGTCGCGACTCTCGACCTCAAAGCTCATATCTTCAAATAAGGTTCTCTCGCCAAAGCTCATGCCGAGCTTGCTGACCGATAACGCAGGCATAACTCCACCCCTTTCTATAAAACTGTCATTGCGAAGTCCGCAGGACTGTGGCAATCTCAACCGATTGTCGTGAGAAAGCCCACCATTGAATTCTTATTTTACCGCAAACCGTCAAAAAGAGCAAGTATAATATGTTGCTCCCGAAGAGATAGCTTTTTGAGCAGTATTTACAATCTGTTTACTTGCTATGTACCGCGGCGCATGGTATGATAGGATTATCAATCAAGCGAGGTGATCGTATGTACGTCAATCAACCGATCCGTGAAAAGAAAAAGAAGTTCCGCTGGTGGAAGATCCCGCTGGTACTGATCGCCGTGATCCTGGCGGTCGCGATCATCTACGTCGCCTATGTCCTGATCTCCTACAACTGCATCGACGACAACACCGAGCTGACCCCGCAGGGCACGGCGAAGAGCGCCGCGGTCAAGGTCGGCAGCGAGTATACCGCTTTGACCTACAACGTCGGCTTCGGCGCGTACACGCTCGATTTCACCTTCTTTATGGACGGCGGAAAAAGCTCATGGGCGGCAAGCAAGGAGAGCGTCATCAACTGTATCGACGGCGCGGCGGGTGTGATCAAGGAGCATAAAGCCGACTTTGCGATGATCCGATGAACGCGCTCAGCTGATCGGGCAGTTCCCCGATCAAAGCAGTACCTCCGCGGTCAATTATCATTCGCCGTTTTTGTTCTATCCCTTCACCCAGCCGCACGGTATCTCCAACAGCGGTCTGCTGACCCTGTCCGAGAGCCCGATCACCTCCGCGACCCGCCGCAGTCTGCCGATTTCGGACGGCTTGAAGAAGTTCCTCGATCTCGACCGCGCTTCATGAAAGCGGAGTATGACAAGGGCAACTATGTCATCGCGGGCGGCGACTGGAACCATGATTTCACCGGCGACAGCAAGTACAAGCTCAATAACGCGACTCCCAAGGATCTGGAGGCGCTGTCGTGGTGTGCCGAATTCCCCGCCGAGCTGATCCCGCAGGGCTTTTCGCGTGTGACGGATTACGCGAGCGGTCTGCGCCCCTCGACCCGCAACACCGATATCCCCTACAGCAAGGACAGCTTTGTCGTCACTCTCGACGGCTTTATCATCTCCGATAATGTCGAGTCGACCTATGTCGACGTTGTCGATACGGGCTTTCAGTACAGCGACCATAATCCGGTGGAAATGCGCTTCAAATTAAAAACATAATAGTTTTCGTCTTCAAAGCCGTCCTTTTCAGGGCGGCTTTTTGCATATCTTTTTCTTTTAGTGAATGATTATTAATTTTGCCGCAAGTATTGTCAAGATTTGCCGTTTATGTTAAAATATATAAGCATATCTGCAAAAATGGTTTTTGAGGAGTAGAACAATGGAAAAACGTAGTTCTTTCTCAGGCTCTATCGGATTTGTGCTTGCGGCGGCAGGCAGCGCGGTAGGTCTGGGAAATATATGGAGATTTCCGTATCTCGCGGCTAAGGACGGCGGCGGTCGGTTTTTGGTGATCTATATCATCCTCGCGCTGACCTTCGGCTTTACCCTTTTGATGACCGAGGTCGCCATCGGACGAAAAACGAAACAGAGCTGTCTGACGGCATACGGCAAGCTCAATAAAAAATGGGGGTTCTTAGGCGGTCTCGCCAGTATCGTACCGTTCATCATCATGCCGTACTACTGCGTTATCGGCGGCTGGGTGCTCAAATACGCTTTGGTGTTCATCACCGGACAGGGAGCCGCTGCCGCGAGCGACGATTTCTTTACGACGTTCATCACCGGCTACGCACAGCCGATCGTTTATAATTTTGTGTTCCTGCTGATGACCGCGATCGTCATATTCCGCGGCGTCAACAAGGGCATCGAGTCCCTCTCCAAGGTGCTCATGCCGATCCTTTTTGTCCTGATCATCGGTATCGCGATCTACTCGCTGACCCTCAGCGGCAACGAGTTGACCGAGGGCAGGACCGGTATGCAGGGGTTGTCCATCTACCTGATCCCCGATTTCTCAGGCACGGACGCGCGCGGGATCTTGATGACCATCATGGACGCGATGGGTCAGCTCTTCTACAGTATCAGCGTGGCGATGGGTATCATGGTCACCTACGGCTCCTACTTCAAGGATGAAGATAACCTGATCAAGTCCGTCAACCAGATCGAGATCTTTGACACCGTTGTCGCGTTCCTCGCGGGCGTCATGATCATCCCCGCAGTCTATGTGTTCCTCGGCACCGAGGGTCTGGAGAACGCGGGCCCCGGACTGGTGTTCGTCGCGATGCCCAAGATCTTCAACCAGATGGGTATTGCCGGCAACATCTTAGGCGCGGTATTCTTCATCATGGTGCTGTTCGCGGCGCTCACGAGCTGTATCTCCATTATGGAGGCGGTATGCTCGGGTATGATCGACAAGGGCATGTCCCGCAAGAAAGCGACCATCACCGAGGGCGTCATCGCGCTGGTGCTCAGCACGGTGGTATGTCTGGGCTACAATGTATTCTACTTCGAGCTCAAGCTGCCCAACGGCTCCGTCGGACAGATCCTCGATATCATGGATTACGCGGCGAATAATATCCTGATGCCGCTTCTGGCGATCGGAACCTGTATCCTTGTCGGCTGGATCATCAAGCCCAAGACGATCATCGACGAGGCGACCAAGAATGGTGAGAAGTTCGGCAGAAAATGGCTCTATACCGCCATGATCAAGGTGGTAGCGCCGATCATGCTGTTTGTCCTGCTGCTCGGATCGCTGGGTGTGTACTGATTACGGTTCCATTAATAATTCTAAAAAAGAAATACGCTCTGTTTTTCAAAAGCGAAAGACAGAGCGTTATTCTATGTAATAAAACAGTTGTTATATAGCCCATGAACACACGTGTTCGGTCTGAAAAAATAGCTTATGCCGGTTGCTTTTGATGCTTTTGCTCCTCGATGGCTACCGTGACGATGTCGCCGAGCACGTTGATGATATTCTGGATCGAGCCGAAGAACGCTTCGGCAAAGATCGCAATCGAGATCAGCTCGTCCGCCTGCAGATAGAAGGTGATGATCAGCATACCGATCACGATCGAACCGGGCTGGTTCGGCGCGCGCCGGCGATCTGCAGCCACGAGACCTCGATGCCCAGCATGAAGATGAAGATCATCGCGATCAGCATGATCAAAAAGCAGTTGCCGTCCTGATTGGTCTGTGCGAGGATCGGCAGTTTTTCGCCCAGCCTCTTTCGGCTGTAACCGTATTTGCGGGAGCAGTATCGGATGTTGAAGGGCACCGCGTCGATTGCGGAATTGATCTTGAAATTCTCCCACATCAGCGCGGGCAGATGTCTGGCAAAGGTCAGGATGTTCACTTTGCCGATCAGCAGGCGTACCGCATAGAACGCGATGATGACGATGATGCTGAGGAATACGACCGCGACATAATGGAGCAGGATGAGGATCCTGGAGGTGCCGTCGACCATCAGCATGGAGAGCACCGCCAAAAAGCAGAAGAACGGCAGGGTGAACATCACGACGGTCACCATCTTGGAGAATACCTCCAAACAGATATTGATGAACCTGTGTACCGAGTCAAAATATTCTCCGATCGAGCACAGTGCGTAGGTCAACAGCAGCGCTACGATGATGATCGGAAACGGCATATAGGTCTCAAACGGTTCAAAGATGTTGCTGGGTATCAGCGAGGCGATAAACTGTTCGGCGTTCAGTCCGCTCGCGAACGTACCTTGGTTTTCGAGATAACCGTGATGGGAGCTCATCATGATCGAGATCGCGATTCCCGTGATCAGCGCCAGAAAAATCGCGGTCAGGGAGGTTACGATCGTTTTTATTTGTAATTTTCTGGCGGAGGAGCTCTTCTCCGATAGGATATAGATATCCGTCAGGTTCTTGATCAGCGAGAAGAACGTGACCGGGGCGCCTATCATGAGCATCGCGTTCGCGAACTGCTTGATCAGCGGCTTGATATAAGTCGTATCGATATAATTCAACTCGCCCTTGCTCATAAAGGCGATCATCGGCGTGGTGATCAGCATCGCGAGCACGATCGCAATCAGGCAGGAGAGCAGTGAGCTGCTGTAGTTCCTTTTGACAACGATGCTGACGCGGTTATAGCCCAGACGATATCGGTAGCCGACCTTGTCGCTGTACGCCTTGACGATCATCAGCTCGGGGGAGATCTCCTCCTGATCCTTTTTGAGGGTCGGGATATATGACTCGCCCTCAAAGCCGAGCTTGATATTGTATTCGCCGAACACCCTCTGCGGCTTGATCGTTAGGATGGTATCCTGAGAAAAGCCCTGATCGATCATGTCCTGAAAAAGCGCCTCAAACAGCAGACCGGTTTCAAAGATGCTTTTTTCGCTGATCCCGTGCCGCGTCATCCACTGCTCGATGAACGCAAAGGCTTCTCCGTAGCTTTCCGCTTTGAGCGGCACCTCTAGGGCGCGTTTTTTCTTCATACCCATGGTTTTTCCTCGCTATCCTGATGTCTTTTGAAGCTCTGCTTATATGATAACAGAATGCATAAGAATTGTCTACATAAATACTTAGTAGTTGCCGATTGATTTACGCCGGACAGATGGGCACGCGATCCGCATAAAAATGTATTTTGCGCTCTTGATCCTTTGCAAGCTGTGATCGTGATACCCGTATCGCTGTCGGCAGAACTTTCGCGGATCAAAAGCCAACGCAAATCTATGGACAACCCCCACATGATTTGATAAGATGAAGGTAATGATTCAACGGAGGGTTGAAAATGAGTGTGATCGGAGAGCAAATCAAGAAGTATCGTGTCCAAAAGAAATACACGCAGAAAAAGCTCGCCGGCATGATCGGCGAGTAGTTCAGCAGAAGGTAGCTCTATACCGTCATGATCAAGGCGGCAGCGCCGTTCATGCTGTTTGTTCTGCCTGCTGATATTTGTATGGATGATTTTGCTGATACAAAATCGGAAAGATAAGATATAATGAAATAAGGTAAGACAGAGCATGCCATCAAATAACAGAAATGAGTACAATCGCTATATCGAATTTCTATCCGGATTAGCAGGGTGTAAAGAGAACGAGCCGTCCTGAAGGACGGCTCGTTGGACTCGTTTATGATGATAATCCGGATATGAGTTCCTGTAGCTTTTGCTCGCAGAGGAAGCCTTTTGAAGCGCCTGATTCTCCGATCTTATAGGATGCGAATACCGTCGCATATCTCAAGGAATCCACGGCGGTCGCGCCTTGAATATAGAAATGCGTGAAGGCTGAGAACAAAGCGTCTCCCGCTCCGACGGTATTGACGACAGGTCGTGTATAGACGGATGGAATCATGGTGAAGCGATCATGCTCGCGCTCATAGAGCAAAGAGCCACCGCTTCCCATCCCTACAACGATGATTCGACAGGGATAAATTTCGATCAGTTTGCGAACAAATCCCTCTTCTTTTCCGATGATATTTTCGTTGGAGAGGAAGAGAACGTCCGCAGCTTTCATGAAATCCGCGTTGTATTCATCGTGGATATCCCACAGACAATGCACGTCACAGAGGATCGGTTTGCCCGTCTTTTTTGCCTTGGAAATCAGATCGCGTGAGAAGTTTATGTTGCATAAACAGAACGCGTCAAAGGCATCTAAGTCGGTATATAAATTATCGGGCAGATGGATTTTCTGCATGTTTTTCAGGTCTGTATACACGCGCCTTTTACCGCTTTTGTCATACAAAACAACGCTCTGCGGCGTCTGTTCACACCGCGCGATCCTGAGATCCGAGATCGGTTTACACACGCTTAAAACAGACTCTCCGGCAGTATCATCCCCGACAAAAGTGGCAAAAGTCACTTCATCCGAGAGCGATGTGAGCGCAAGACCGACGTTTAATCCAACGCCCGAAGCGATAGAGTTGATGCCGAAAAAGTTGTAATCCACCGCTTGATATTCGATCGGGAATTGATTGACGGCGCATGAGGTCTCGACATTAGCAAGACCTGATACAAAAATCTTACTCATCATTATCACCTGAGATCATTCTATTACGATCGGAGTTCTCAGTCAAGTGACAAATAAAAAGGTTACAGTTTGTGCTTCATGAGAAAATGACACTGCAAAACGCCATACTATGGCGTTTTTGTCTGCGCCGTGCGCTGACGCAATAATCGGGGTCCCTAAAAAGCCCCGCTTTTTGGGGAGAGGAGGAACCGCCACATGAGGTCAAGACGCACCAACCGGATGCGACTACCGAATACGGCGAGTGACGACGAGGCACGCTCGCCTTCGAGTCCCTTCCATCGCGCTAACGGGTCAAACAAATAACGGGATACCCGAATGGGTATCCCGTTATTTGTATGGCGCGCTGGAAGGGACTCGAACCCCCGACCTTTTGGTTCGTAGCGCCGCAAGGGCCATTTACAATACGTGCTTTACGGTCTTTCTGCCGTTTTTAGCGCTCTTTTGTCCGGGGATATGACGCCCATTTTCCGTTTTGCGCTCTCGTGTACGATCCGTTCCGGTTCTGTTGTGGTCAGAATTGTGGTCAAACCAATTCGGATATTGCAAAACAAGATAACGGCACCGTGAAAAACTTTCCACGCATTATCAAAGAAAAGGCGATATATAACTTTCCCCTGTTGATCTACATGGTCAACAGGGGATTTTTTGCTGTTATGCAGTTTCAATCGCTATGGTCAGGCGACCGCCGAGCGCTGCAGCGATCCTCTCCAATGTCGCTACTGACGGATTGGCAACACCGCGTTCGATCTTTGAAATATCCGACTGATCGATACCTGTCAGCTCGGACAACTCCTTTTGCGACAGTCCTGCCTTTGCGCGCGCGGAGAGTACCGCCTGCGACGAGGCTTTTTGAATATCGATCTTCTTTAACTCGATCGTTTCGCCGTCCTCATAGATCGTCTCGGTCTCGATATCCAGTTCATCCGTCCAGACGATACCGTATGCTCCCATGAGCCTGCCGGACAGGAACAGCTCCCGATCTTTCAGCGCTTCCAGCTGAGGATATTTGGGGAACAGCACGCTGATATCATATCGCTTTACCGAGCCGTCCTGAAAAGTGACAGCCATAGCGGTACCGTCCAGAAACTGCAATCCTATTGCTTTATGGAACATAGTGATACCTCCTGTCTGCGATTATTATCTGAGCGGGGGCAGTTTTGCATACTTTTCGGTTTTCCACATCTCTAATAATTCTTTCTGATATTTCAAGATAAATTCTTTGACTAACGCCTGCGCTTTCGGCGGGAACTCGCCCTCCATAATCTCGCCCGTAGCGATCGAAAATGGTGCGTCAAAATCCTGTGTGATCGCGTGAACGTGGGGCGGGTTATGCAACTTGTTGCGCAGGTACATAACGATGATGATTCCGTAAGAATAACTGATTGTCGGATATGCTTACTACCTGCGTTTTCTATTTTTATCATAGGGGATAAATCCCCTAATGTCAAGGGCTTAGTATTTATCATAAACAGTTCTTATAATGATGAGCAACTATATTTTATGTATTGAATTGGTTGAAATCATGATCACATTCAACTATAATCTATCATAAAGACACCAAACGAAAGGGGGATCACCGTGACCGAGCCGAAGCAAACGAAGGGGACGTTGTTATACATCAGCTTTCTGATTCTGGCGGGCGTATGCTATCTTTTTACCAACACCAATAATTTATTGTTGAATACAGTCATGTTCAGCGCGAATTTTCTGATTTATGCCGGGCTGCTGCTTTACTGGATCCAGTCAGTCCGCACAAGGCTTTTGCCGACAAAGGCGCGGGCGTATATCCTCACGGCGGCATTCCTCATGCTGCTGTATCTGACGCTGCGGGTATTTAAATACCGCATTGCCGAAGCCGACGCGATACCTTCGAGGTATGCCGTGTACGCCTACTGGATACCGCAGGTGATGATCCCGACACTGTACCTGATGACCTGTATCCGGATTCATCGTGGAGAACAGGGGCGTGAAACGCACCGTGAAATGCTGCTTCTGATCCCTGCAATCGCGCTTTCGCTGATGGTGATGACGAACGATCTGCACGGACTGGTCTACTCCCCGAAGATCGAGCTATCGGAATTTGCCGTCAAAACCGGCACCTATTCGCTCGGGATCGGCTTCTACCTGATGTACGCGTGGATGGGTCTGACGGCGCTTGCGGGTTTTATCCTGATGTTCCGTGAAACGAGAAAACGCCCCGTTCGCATGACGGTCATGCTGATCGTTGTGCTTGCAGCATGGGTAACGCTGATTTTTGTCTGCACGCTATTTTTCAACAAGCACAAGATTCCTGCGATGTTCAACGTGCCCGAGGTACACATCTTCTGTATGCTGGGAGTTATGGAGATCTGTATACGCGAGCGACTGATTCCGTATAACGAGAATCACAGCGGCTTCTTCTCACAGCTCGAGCTGCCCGTGATGATCGCGGACAAGCGCTTTGCGCCTGGTTACAAATCCGCTGTTCCGATCGCAGCGTCGGCGGAACAGCTATCCGCGTCCGTAAATGTGCCGATCTATCTCGATGACGATACGCGGCTTTCGGGTATGCCGATACAGGCAGGCTATGCCTTCTGGACGGAGGACGAGACCGAGCTGCACCGCGAGAACCGTCGTCTGGAAGCCGCGAACGAAATCCTCAGCGAAGAAAACGACCTGATCGCCGTAGAGAATAAGCTGAAAGAGAAGCAGGCTCACTTTGAAGCGCAGAATCAGGTGTATGATAAGATCGCCCTCGCGCTCTATCCGAAGCAGAAGATGATCGAGGCGCTTTTAGCGGACGTCGAGCCGGACACGCCGGAGTTCAGCAAAGCGCTTGCGGAATGCTGCGTCTACAACGCCTATTCCAAGCGCAAGAGCAATCTGATCCTTTTGTCCGAAGAAACGCTCCCGAAGAATAACCGCGAGCTGTTTCTTTCCTTGCAGGAAAGCGCCCGATTCTTGGAGTGCTGCGGCATACAGGCGGCGGCTGTCGGCGAGGAGTATTCCGATCTGCCCTTATCCGCAATTCATGATCTGTACGATACTTTTGAACTGATTATCGAAGCCTACTTGCCGTGCATGAAGCGCATGACCGCCTCACTGACAAAGAGCGGTATCCGTCTGGCGATCGAAGCAGAGCGCGATCCCGTTTTGCCGCCGACCCTGCTCCCGGTCGAGCGCAAGGCAAGCGACGACCTGACCTTCCTGACGGTCAACGCGACGGGAGGTGAGGCGATATGACGAGCTTACAGTCGATCAGCGGCTCGCTGCTCTATTATCTGATCGGCATTTTTGTGATTCTTCTTGTAGTCGGTCAGACCGCCGAGCTGTTTCAAGCCATCCGATACAGGCGCATTAGCCTCCCTTTCCTAAGGGAGGTGCCCCGCGAGGGGCGGAGGGTTGAAGTCTCTGCCGCGATTCTGATTTCTGTCCTGAATTTCCTGCTGAGTTTTGCGCTGTTGGTCGTCATCATGGACTTTGCCATGACGCGATTCATCTCGCCGGAGGACGAATGGAAGTTTCTGCCTTTTGAATGGGCGCTGTTCGCCCAGCCATGGCTGTGGATCGTATGCGGAGAGCTGATTTGTACCGTCATCCTGATTCTGTTATTCCGAAGCGACTTCAAATACCGAAACGAACACCTCACGCCCGACGCGATCCGTCAGACAGTCGATCTGCTCCCGGCAGGTATTTGTATCAGCGACAAAAAAGGAACCGTCCTGCTATCCAATCTCAAAATGAACGCGATATGCCGCGAGCTGACGGGCCATATGCTCTCCGATGCGAACCGCTTCACAGCGCAGATCGAAGCGGACGGCGAGGAACAAAACAACCGTTATTTTGTCAAGCTCCGAAGCGGAACGGTTTATCAGTTTGTGCAAAGCGCCCTGACCGAAAGCGGCAGAGAATACAACTGCCTGAAAGTGATCGACGTGACCGAGCGCTACCGCGTGACCGAGGAACTGAAAGCGAAGAACGCGCATTTGCAGGAGATCAGGCGGCGTATGCAGGCGGTGAGCGATCTGTCGGGCGATATGTTCGTCGCGCAGGAAGAAGCGGCGGCGCGTGCGGCGCTGCACAATCAGCTCGGACAAGTCCTGCTGATGGGGCGGCACTATCTGGAACACCCCGCCGAAACCGACGCGAACCTCGTCTATATCACGACGACGCAGATGAATTCATTTCTGCTCGGCGAGTACAAGGAGCCGAAAGAGCATAAGGACGATCTGCTGACAGAGGTATTGTGGATGGCGCGGTCGATCGGCGTTACGGTGGAGATCAACGGCAGTTTGCCTGAACATGCAAGCGCACGCACGATCCTCGCTCACGCATTACAGGAGTGCGCCGCGAATTGTGTAAAACACGCCAAAGGCGACCGCCTGATGGTGACAATCAGTGATAAAGAAATCGTCATTACCAACAACGGTAAGCCGCCGAAGGGCGAGATCGCCGAGAGCGGCGGTCTGCTATCTCTGCGCCGGAGCGCAGAAGAAGCAGGCGGCACAATGACCGTGAAAAGTCAGCCTGAGTTTATGCTGACGATACAACCGAATATCCCGTGAATAAAGCGCTTCCTGCCGTTTCGGTATGGAAGCGTTTTTATATTGCTTCGCTCAGACCCGCCGTTGATGACGGTTTCCCATATCGCTGCATTTCCCAAAGGCGGAAAAGCGCCGCGGCGCCAAAATGGTACGAATGGGTGATAGACAACGCGATTTTCGGCATGGTATAATATAAAAGAGTATATATGAATTAAAAGGACGGTGAGGCTGTGAACGCTCCTGTAAGGGTCGTCGTGGCAGACGATCAGAATATCTCGCGCGGCTTTTTTGAAATGTTTGTCCGCGCGGCGAACGGCTATACATTGATGGCAGGGCTGCGCTCGGCGCGGGAGGCGGTCGCTTATGCCGACGCGCACGAATTCGACCTCCTGATTATGGACGTGATGATGGCGGACGGGATCGACGGCTTGACCGCCGCAGAGCAGATCAAGTGCGACCATCCGGAGATCAAGATCATCCTGACCACCTCCGCGGTCGAAACAACGTGGGAGGACAAGGCGAAAGCCGCGGGGATCGACAGCTTCTGGTACAAGGAGTATGAGAACGAAAGCCTGATCGACCTGATGGACAGGACGATGGCGGGCGAATCTGTCTATCCCGACGATCCTCCGCGGGTGAGCTTTGGCAGGGTCACGCGCGCCGACCTCTCCGAAAGGGAGCTTGACGTCCTGCGCGGGTTGACCGAAAGCCTCTCCAACGATGAGATCGCCGAGCGCCTGCATATCTCGCCCAACACCGTCAAGCGGCATATCCAGAACATCATGGAGAAAACAAGCTTTGAAAGCCGTCTGGAGCTGGCGATGAACGCAAAGTCCCTCGGCTTGGTCGTCAGCGATAAAGAGAGATTAAACTTGCCCCAGCAGCAAAAGGAGGAAAGAACATAATGAAAACGAACCTTTTTGTCAAGTCGGTCAGCGTACTGCTGAGCGTAATCATGATCGCATCCATCTTCACCGTACTGCCGACGTCGATATTCGCGGCTGAAAAGGATACCGCTGCGGTTTCCGCCGAGGCGGATATCGCCGAGGTATCGGCGCTCGAATTTGAGGAACCTCAGGAGCGGATCTTTGTCGCTAACAGCGGCGAGACCATCACCGGTATTTCTGCCGGTCTTATGGGTTGGAATTATACGAATACTTACTTTCAGTGGTATCGCGTGACAGATGAGGGCGACGTCGCCGTTGAGGGCGCGACCTCGGATATGTTCGATGCGCCGATCCCCGATACGCCGGGCGATACATATACCTATTACTGTATCGTGAGACGCGGCAGTGAAACCGCCAGATCGTACGATCATCTTGTCACCAGAACAACCGAATGGGACAGCAGGTACATGTCCGGGCCGATAGAGGATATCGTGCTGGAGTCTTCCGTCCGGGATCAGTTCGGCATGTATCCGAACATGACGTGCGACAACTTCTTTACGGAGGTCTACCGCACGAATGGCAGCAACTATGACGATCCCGTTATGGTGAACTGCGACTATACAAGCGGTTATCTGACGATCAATGACGACGAGTGGCAAGAGGGCGAGAGCCGCTATTACTATATCTACTTCAAACCGACGAGCTCACTGTACTTTCGCTCTAATGTTTTTAAGGTGACAAAACCGGCTGGTTATGACCCGACGCCGAATCTGAATATCACCGTCGGGACGATCTTCAACCCTGTACCGACCAAGGAGGCGCCGTCATGGCGCGACAGCGAGAGCGAGGGCATCTTCCAATACAAGGGCGCCCGGACCTATGCCTATTTCTTCACGCCTTTTGATGATAAAGAACATTCTCTGACCGATCTGGCTGTGACCTTCTACCGCTGTGATAATGAAGACGGTACGGGCAATATCAGCGTGCTCGGCAGGGCGCATGCCGACGATCTCAGCGCCTATCCCGGCGTGAACGACGACGCCGCGTTTGAGAACGACCTGAAATGTCTTCTGCCGTCCGATACTGCGGGCGTATACTATGTCTATGCGGAATATACCGCGGCGGCAAATGGCGTTTCTTTCAACAAAACTACCGGCGTCACCCGCGTGACCGTTGAGGATGTCAGCTATGAGGACTACTTCCGCTTTGACGCGTCGACGGGTACGATCACCGGCTACTACGGATGTGAGGATACGATCGTCTATCCTGCCGAGATCAAAGGCGTCAAGGTGAAGAAGATCCGCACCACTGAGCTGACCGACAGCACCGTCAACAGTGCTCAGCAGCCCTTTCAGGACGTTTACAGAACATGCCGGAAGGCGATCCTGCCCGAGGGATTGGAGCAGATACCCGAATATACCTTCCTCGGTGAAAAATTTCTTGAAGAAGCCAACGTGCCGAATTCTGTCACAAGGATCAACCGTTACTCTTTCTATCGCTGCGCACGGCTGAAAAGCGTGACGGTCGGCGACAGTGATGATAAAGGCAGCAGTCGGCTGAGCTATATCGAGGGCGGCGCATTCTGTTTTTCGGACGTTCTTGAAAAACTGGATTTCGGCAACTGCGGGACGAATATTTCCTCCAACGTGACAAAAAATCGCGCGCCGTTCGGCTTTCTCCCTGCACTAACCGAATTCATCGCGCCCGCAAACGCACAGATGAATCTGAATTTCAATACGCCAAATTATCCGTTCAACAGGTCATCAGAGCTCAAACAGATCACCAATATCGCAAATATCAACCGTTCCGGTATACCGAACCGCAATTATATCACCGTACCGCATATTTTCTTTATGCTGCGCGACAAACAGGAAACCGCGGAGTATGATGAAAGCTTCATCTACTATCCCGACGAAGAGAATGAAGGCTGGACGATCGGCGGTTATCTGCGCAAGGTGGCTGAAACTGACGGCGAGTTGATCTTCCCGGATACCTTTATGGGCAAAAAGATCACCCGCATCGGTGTCGGAGATAATATTGAATACTCCTTATTTGAATTCGGCAATTATCCTCTGCGGCTCGTGATCGGACAATACGTCAAGGAGATCGGCGCTCACGCCTTTGAGGACGTTTTCAGCCGCGGTGAAGACTTCGAAACAAAAGCGGAGGTCGTTCTGCCTGCATCACTGACAACGATCGGAGCCTATGCGTTCAGCTTCACCGATACGGATTCGGCAGTGACAAGACTCGGCAAAGTAAACCTCAGCGACACCTCGGTGAATTTTATCGGCGAAGCCGCTTTCAAGGATCAGTTTTATGCCGACTTCGGAGATCTCGTGTTCCACAGCGACGTCACCGTTGAGGATTACGCTTTTATGATCTCCGATCCCATTTGGGAACACGATTATGAGTATATCAACCACGACGCCCTGCTTTCGGTGACGGTTGATGGCAGCGCAGCGATCGGCTATCGGGCATTCTATCACCACAACACGCTGAAAAGCGTGTCGGTCAGCGGTACGCTCACCCTGGACCAAGATGCCTTTGATAAATGCTATTATATCGAGAACGTTAGCACCGGCGGCAGCGACGATACATTCGGTGTTGACGCCAAAGGCGAAATCATCGACGGCAAGATCGTTGATACCTCCCGCGGCTTCTCGCACTTCCGCTATACGCCCGCGTATCCCGAGGTAACGGACACACAGCCGGTGCAGGGCTATACCGATCTGAACGCCGACCATAAACAGACATGGGAGCGCACCTATAAGCGCAGCGAAGACGTCGGCTACTATATAGACCGCTGTGAGGCAGACGACGAAGATTATTTTCAGGGCACAATCTCACATACCTTTACGACATCGAGCAGGATTAACCTGCCCGGCAGGATCGGTGATGACGAGATACAGATCGTCAACTTCGTCACCCTGCTTGACTGCTACGACAAAAACCTTCAGTATACACTGAATATCGGCGATGGCATCAACCTTCTGCTGAATACGACAGAGTATTGGCATCCCTATGCTGTTTCCGCACCGCGCTATAACTCTTTGAAAAAATATTATTTAGAAAACTGCTGCGGGATATCATTTCCAAGAACTGTCAAGCATATCCCTTCACACTTTTTGTATAACGCGAAGCTGACAGGCAGTCTGGAGATTCCCGCGACCGTGGAACAGATCGACAGCATGGCTTTCGCCGATAATGAGATCGATACATTGATCCTGCACGAGGGTATCCAATATATCGGTGCGGGTGCCTTCACAAGCGGTGCTATCCTGTGGAGCGGCAAAGAACCGGATTCAGAAGAAGCCTTTTTTAGCACCGATACTGCGAAATACACCTATTATCACCGCGACGAGGTGGGCTCCTCCATCCATTACTCGGATACCTCGCCGAAGAATGACAACGTCAAGCATATCATCACCGCCGAAAAGAGTAACGCCGGAGATCTCAACCTCCTGCCGGATTCCCTGACAAGTATCGACGAATTTGCCTTTGCCGATTGCGCCGTTACCGGCAGACTGATCCTGCCGTCCGGCGTCCGACAGGTCGGCAGTGGAGCCTTCTACAGTACCGACATCAGCGAGGTTTTGTCACAAAGCAGAGTTATCAGCAGCTTCGGCACTTCCAAAGAGGCATACGGTACGAACAGGATCGGCGTCTTTGAGGACTGCAAAAAGCTGAAAAAGGTCGACTTTTCCAACACAACGATCACAGCCATGGGCAAGAACAGCTTTGCTGTCATCTATCCGGATTATTCCTATGTCAGCGGATATACGACAAATCTGCAAAGTTCCATTGAAGAGCTTTATTTGCCTAATGGTCTTGTCACTGTCGGTGAGAATACGCTGTTTGCGGTCGATCCGGGTGTGATCCATCTGCCCGACACGGTGACCGAATACAACGTTTGTTATTTCCCTGTGAAAAATGATAATGATACTCCTTATACCTATAACGGAAAGACACTCCCGGAGCTGAGCATCACTATCCCCGAGAATACGGCGATGATCTCGAGATCGCTGTTCAACCTGGGTACGGTGACCTTCCTCAACCGCGATCAGGAGGTAAAGACAAAGAGGGAGTCCTACGGCACCGTGCTGACCGAAGATCTCCCGAGTTCGATCCCCGACTACTGCACCGTCCGCTGCTATCAGAACAGCTTTATCTACAACTGGTGTGTTGATAACGACATTAACTATGAGCTGCTGGCTGATAACGATACTCTTGCTGTCAGGATTATCGGTCCGGACGGAAGAGATTTCTCCTCGACCGATCTGCAGACGATCGTATGGCGTGACCTTGACGACGATATGGTTATCGACGGAGAGCGCCTCTACTGTGCGCCGTGGAACTATGACGGCACGCATCGCTATGAATGTGAGATCACCTTCAAGCAGGATGATTTCAACGCTTATAACGTCCCCCGCACGGTGACCGCCGTGTTCGATCCCATGGCCGCCGATTTCAGCACACAGAAGGTAATCAGACTGAAAAATCGCACCGAGGTGACTGTCACAGGCACTTTTGGTGAACAGGCGAAGCTCGACGGCTTTACGTTGAACTTTATATCCGAGTCCCCGTATATCGATACCGTCTATCCGACTCAGATAGCCGCAGACGGCAGCTTTACCGTCACGGTTCCGCGCGTATCGGTCAAGCTCTGTGCCGACGTCGCGAAGAGCGTGCATTATATGCCGCTGACATTGAAGAACGTCGCCTACCGTGACCTTAACGATGAAGAAGTTGTCGATCTCGGCGTGCTGAGTCTTGCAAAGGAGCCGACCGTACCGTTCTTCATGCTGCAGATGAACGGTGAGAATATTTCTCTGAGCGGTACGGCGCGCCTCATTTCCGCCGACGGGGAAAATGAGGCGAAGCTGACCTGTGCCTTTGGACATATTATCGCAAGCGGGCTGGACGACTTCACCCCGGGCGACGCAGTTAAGCTTGAGTTCCCAACCGGGGATAGCTCCTCGTTTGATTATACGTCCGACGTCTTTACCCTCGCGGGCACCAAAACCGCTGCGCGGCAGAACGTGGAGCTGCATACGGTCACAAAACCTCATATCGTCATCAAGCGTCAGAAAATCGGTATCAGCGTCTTCCTGTACAACAAAGACGGCGATTTAGCGTACAACATCAGCACCGGATCGGCTTATACCAACAGTGGGCAGGATGACGTTACCCGCGCCGTCAGCACCGGAAAATACACCTTGATCGCTGTGCAGGCGAGCATTTTACCCGCTCCCCAAACCCTGCAGGATTTCCGCGATAATTATGATCCGACAGTGATCGCCGGCTATGTGGAAAAAGAGATAGAGATCGGTGAGGCGGAAGAATATATCTTCACCGATCCTGTCCCCGCTTTTGTGTCTGTGCAAGGGATAAGCATTGATTTCAGCGTTGATACCTCCATGATGAACAGCAACGGCGCCGTGCCGATGTACATGACCTATAAGGTGGACGATCAGTTTATCAATGGTGAGAACGTCAGGATTCACCTTAAGATAACCACCACCGGCAATTATGACGCCTGGCCTCTGAGGCCGGCAGACGGACATTACGCCGTGTTCTCTGAAAGCGATAAAACGCTCGAAGAGACCTATACTGTCGGCGGCGGCACCGCAAGGTCGAGTCTGACGATAGACACCGATGTTCCTGCCGGTACGATCTGTATGTATGTGGTTCCCGACGGAACCAACCTTTGCACATATGTTAACGGTGCGTTTTATACAGGTTATCAGCTTCCCATTGCGAATTTCAGCGTGATCGCGCCGCCTGAGATCGTCAATTCCTCACAGGGTGAGCTGATACTCACAGCGCCCGCAGATCACAACTATAACGAAAAACGGACGATTCGTCTTTATGTGGACGACGAGCTGTATTCCGAAACGCCGCTGACCAATACCGGCTATAAGCAGAATATCAGCCTGCCTTATGCGATAAAGACCTATGCGGACGGCGCAAGTATTCATTCGGTGCAGATCGATATCGTCGATGAAAACGATGAGATCGTTTGGTCAGGCGAAAGATACGAGTTCATCCACGCCGATTCTGACGCGCCGATCCCAACCAAGATGGATATTCGTATTACAAACGAAAACGCAACAACGCCCGCAGGAGGCGACTTTGTAGACGGCGTAGCGCGCGTGGAGTACGCGGCGCTCGATCTGCTGACCGGCGAGTATCGACCGATGAAATATGTGGTGCCGTGGTGGTACTATAACACCGACGGTACGATGGAAAAGGATCTCGCCATCGACTACTACCTGACGGTTGACCGCCCCGAGCTGGTGAACGGAGATATCACGCTCACGGTTTACTGCTGCGAGACCTCGCCTTATACCGAAACGGTTATCCTGCGCTATAACGAGAACACTGGAACCTATGACGGTCAGCTGTTCTTTGAGGGCGGCACGATCACGGTCAACGACCTGCCCTATGGCTTTGATATCGATATACCGTCGACGAATGAGCTTTCTTATTCGGAACAGCAGCAGTATGATGATCTCCTCAGCAGCATCAACAACGCTTTCGACAACAAATACATAGACGTTGAGCTCGATGATGATATCAGAGAGTTCTATGAGACGGAGATCGATATCGACGACCTTGCGTATCAACTCGATACATTGGAGTACTTCTCGGATTTGACCGCAGAAGAAAAGCAGGCTTTCATTGATTACGCTCTGGCGCACAACGACGTTCACGATGCGTATGAGAATCTCTTGCAGATAACCGAAACGATGACGCCGCTGATGGGGAATTTTAACATACCGGACGAGGCGTCGACTGAGAGTCTGGAAGAATTCTTCAACGCCTTGGTCGCCGGCTCGAACCTGAAGGGCACTGCGTCTGTTCCCGCGTCCCTCGACCATGAAATGCTCAAGGCACTGGGTTACACGCTTTACGATACCTCAAAGGGCAAGTACTATGTGCGCTCCGACGATAACGGCATATCTGTGATAAACTATGAGGATAATACCCAGTTCGATTTCATCGTCGGTACAAGCGCCAAGAGCGCCGTCGCGTATACCTCGCTGCAGCAGGAGCTCGCCGAGACCGGCACCGACGCAGATATCGATGCTGCCGGATGGACGTGGGAGACCGACTGGGAACAGGAATGGCCGGGATTCAAGCAAGATCTCTTGTATGATATGGAAACGCTGAAATCAAACTGGTTATCTTTTTTAGAAGACGGTATCACATACTCCGAGGTAGCATCATACGCATTTGATCTGTTTAATGAAGAGGTAGCAAAAACGAAAACACTGCTCATGATCGAGCTGGAAAGAAGAGACATTATCAAGGCAGAGATCCTGTTTGAGTACTTTGCGAGACATCCTGAGCTATCGAAGGAAACGATCCTTGTAGATCAAAAATGGTGGCAAAAGCTCATGCTGGAACTGGGAGACGATGAGCTGAAGGAAGCCTTTGAAAGCCTGAAAACCGTAGAAAAAAACGCCAAAATGATTTCGAGCCAGATAAAGTCAGTCGCTGCGCTCAAAGGTGACTTGGATGCTGTAGCAAAGCAGATGGCAAAAGAAGCTAAATTAGGCGCTGCAAAAACTATAGGCTCGGTCGGAGGTAAGCTCGCCTATGTGGTTCCTATCTTCGGCACCATTCTTAACACAGCGATCGCGATTTATGACATATATTCCTTTGCGGGCACTGTTTACAAAATCGTGAATACGATCGACAAAGAATGGAATTTGGTAAAGATAGCAGAAGAAAAGTGGAAGACCGCAGAACAGAACAACTGCTTACTTGGGGATGTATCCAAGGAGTTTTACGAGGTTTTGTGTGATTTTGCAAGCAGCAGCAACAAACTGACTGTTACAACTTATGCGGCTGTAACTGCAAGCATAGTTCCGTTGTTTGTAAATCTGTGTATTCCTTTGGCGGTTGTCCTTTCTTCCTTAGCTCCGCCGGCGTCTGCTTTGCATAAAGATTTGCTGAAGTATGCTTCATTTGTTTCATTGGTCAATACAGTTGAAGAAAAAGCAGCAGTCTATGCCATGTCGATGGCGTGGCTGTGCTGCCGCCCAGAGATGAAGAACAAGCGCGTTGAGCTTGAGGGAATGTGTAAGCTGTATATCAATAAGAAGTGTAACAAACAAGATGAAAACCCATCGACAAATCCGACGCCGAATCCTCCCGGAGGCAACAACAATAACAACGACGACGATCCTGAGCCTATAAAGCCACCGGATTGCCCGACCCCGCCCGAAACTGCGATCGACCCCTCCGGCTGCGTCTATGAGGCGGTGCTCAGCAACCGTGTCGAGGGCGCCACCGCCGAGATCTATTACAAGGGCGACAACGGCGAGGCAGTATTCTGGGATGACGCCGGGAAATATGACGAGATCAACCCCCAGACCACCGATCAATTCGGCGAATACGGCTGGATGACCCCGATCGGCAAATGGAAGGTCGTGATCACCAAGGACGGCTACGAGGAGGCCGACAGCAGCAGCGATCCCGCCGCCGATGAAGACGGTTGGCTGCCTGTGCCGCCGCCGCAGCTCAACGTCGATATCCCGCTCGTCAGCAAGGCAGTTCCCGCGGTTGAGAACATCGCCGCGTCGGGTCAGACCGTCGCGATCCGGTTCAGCCAGTATATGGATATCGCCGCGCTCGATGCGAACCCCTCCCTCATCACCATCACGGAGAACGGCGAGAGCGTCCCGCTGAGCTTTACCTTCACCGACAGTGAAGAGAGTCCGACACAAGAGGGCGTCTTCTACGGACGCATCCTGCGCATCGCCCGCACCGATGGCAAGCGCTTCTCCGACAGCGTAGCGGTCAGCATCAGCAAAGACTTCGCCAACTACGCCGGTAACGGCTTTGCAGCGGACTTTGCGCAGACAGTAGCAGTGGGACAGATACCCAACGAGATTTCCCATTCCTATCCCAACCGCCTGGTCATGGCGCTCAGCGACGAGCAGGAGGTCTGCGTCCGCATCACCGACGAAGACGGCGCGCCTGTCACCGGTGAAACAGTCGCCATAAAGGCGCTCTACGGCGACCTGCTGACGATCGAAAGCACGACCGCCGTGACCGACGAGGACGGCGTCGCCCGCTTCCGCGTAAAGGGCATCCGCTCCGGCGACGAGCTGTTGACCTTCACCCTTGACAACGGCGTAAAAGCAACGATGAAGCTGCGCGTAAAGGCGCCCGGCGATATTGCTCCCGAAAAGCCCGCTGCAAACCTGAACGATTTCGCAGTCGTAGAGAGCGGTACCGAGCTGGTGCTGACATGCGATACCGAGGGCACGGTGATCTACTACACTACAGACGACACCTGTCCGTGTCAGGATACTGAGAGCCGCAAAGAATATACCGGACCGATTAAGCTGACCGAAAGCGGCTTCTATCGCATCGCGGCATATAACGATGAGGGCGGTTACAGCGAGCGCATCAATCTGCATATCACAGTAACCGAAACCATGCCGCTTCTCGGCGACGTTGACCGCGACGGCGAGGTAGAGATCAGGGACGCGACATGGATTCAGCGAAGTGTCGCGGATATCGAGATACCGTTTACGATCAAAAAGCTGTCAGCCGATGTAGACGGCGACGGCGTGATCACCGTCATGGACGCAACACTGATACAGTATTATCTGGCGAACATGAAGAATCCGTATAACATCGGGAAAACAGTATCATAATAGAATCACTTAATATCTTGAACAGCGGAGGAATCCTATCCTCCGCTGTTCGCGCGTGTGGAGCTTTTTTCCTCTGCGGCAATGGTGAAGGAATGTGTATCAAAATGCAGTACAGGCAATTTGTGACCGATTGTTTGATTGGAAATGCCTTTGATGTGATCAAATAATACTACGCATTATCAAAGAAAGGAAGCCGGCAAAGAAATAATTTGCAACTTTTTGTTTCAAAACTATTGACAGCGCTTCTTTGTCGTGTTATACTATCGGCAGTATTGAAACGTATTGTATCAAATTAAAAGGAGAGATAGTATGGCACGCAGAAAACCCGAAAGATATGGAATCATATATGATTACGTCAATCAGTATTATGCGGAACACAGCCGATATCCCTCCGTGAGAGATATTGCAGCGGGGACGGGGATTTCTCTTGCTACCGTTCACCGTTATCTGAAGGATATGAAAAAAAGCGGCGAGATCGAATATGACGGACGCCGAAGTATCAGCACCTCACAGATCGAGATGGACAGCCCAACTCATTTTATGAAGGTGCTTGGTTATGTAGCCTGCGGTGAAGGTCAGGAGGAAGAAGAAAGCGTTATTGAATACATCCGTATGCCCGAGAGTATTGTCGGAAAAGGTGAGTTCTTCGCGCTGATTGCCAAGGGTGAATCCATGATCGATGCGGGGATTTCTCCCGGAGATTATGTCATTGTGCGCCAGCAAAAGGCTGCTGACGTCGGCGATTATGTCGTCGATTTGTATAAAGGAAAGAATAATTTGAAGTTGCTTGCCAAGGAAAACGGAAGATATATTCTCCGTTCCTGTACTGAGGATAAAGAGTCATATCCTGATATCTATCCCGAAGATTTACAGATCCAGGGAGTCGCGGTATGCGTTACCCACAAGTTAATATGATTGGTTTTAAGTGTGAGTGAATACGTGTAGATTAGCTGAGAGAGGTAGGAATCCTGTATCGGAAGGGCGCTCACACAGCGCCTTTTCTGATATGGGATTTTTATTATATACCTAAAATCCTTCAGATTACATAGGACGAGGCGCCTGATTCCTGCTGGTCGGCGTCGTATGTCCTGTGTTCCGATCCGAAGATCGAGACTAAAAAGTTAAGGAGAAATGTGTTGTGAGTAAAATGAATAATCGTTTTTCAGCCTTTGAAGGAGAGGCTTTCGAATGAAGGTCTCGAGCTTCAAGAGCTATGATGAGCTTCCGCTTTTCATCAATGCCGAAACGCTGAGCGACGTCCTCGGGATATCCAAATCGAGCGCCTATGAGTTGATGCGTGAGGAGGGGTTCCCCTCGGTGCGTATCAGTTCGCGCATCGTTGTTCCGAAGGAAGCGTTCATTGAATGGATCAACCAACGCATGGGTCAGGAGAAATGAGCCGTGAAAAGCATCTGAACAGTGATCCGATCAGCAACAGCTTTATCGGGCCCAACGAGATCTTTGCTATCGATCTTTCAAGCACGGCGATCGCGATTTACTGTTATCTGCTGTGCTGTGAAGATCGAAAGACCTATACCTGTTACCCGTCGTTTCGGGCGATCGGCAAGGCGGTCGGAGTCACAAAAAAACCGTTGAAAAGTATGTCCGCGAGTTGGTGGAGAAGCGTTTGATTGAAACAAAACGCACGCATATGGCGGCAAAGGACGGGAAAATCCTGAACGGCAATTTGGAATACCATATCCTGCCGATACAGGAGGCGCTGTCGTATTATCACGAAAACAAGATTCATGAATTTGCTGCCGAGCAGAAGCGGGCAGAACAACGAAAAATGTTCAGGGATTATTACTTGGACAAAGCCGGCTGAATTTAACTAACCGACAACAGAGGCTGTACCGTCAGCAGGAGGTACAGCCCGACAATAAATACGTTATTATCTTTATAAACGGGAAAGGAAAGTAAGTATGAAACAAAATAAAGCCGATGCATTAGCGGGTAGATATTACGTCCATCGCGAATACAATTCCCCATTGCCGACGGAGGATTTCTCTTCAACACAGGCAAAGAAGCGGAAGAAATATAAAAAACTCATGACGCAGAGTGGCGATGATCTGATGAAAAAAGAGGTCCGTCCCGTGCGGTTTGTCGTCAACGGTTTGCTTCCACGTGGGCTGAGTATCGTCGCGGGAAAACGCAAGGAAGGTAAGTCGTGGCTCATCCTTGATATGTGTTTTTCGGTCGCCGCCGGAGAAAAATTCTTCGATCATGACACCGAACAGGGAACAGTTTTGTACTTGGATTTGGAAGATCCCGAGACAAGATTGATCCAGCGCGCTCATGAGATCAGAGATGTTATTCCTTCCAAGTTTCGTGAAGCGACAAACGCGGCAAAGCTCGACAGAGGTCTTGCAGAACAGATTGAGGAGTTTGTCAAAGAGCATCCCGATACCAATCTTGTTGTCATCGATACGCTCCAAAAAATCCGCAAGCCGAAGGGCGACACTTACGCAGGAGATTACGACGCTGTTTCAAAGCTAAAAATGCTCGCGGATAAACTCAATATCGCCGTCGTTTGTATCCATCATACGCGCAAAATGAAAGCAAAAGACACCTTCGATTCGGTGCTTGGTTCGACAGGTTTGACTGCGGCTGCCGATGGTATTTATGTCCTCGAAAGACACACCGACGGCAAGCCTCACGGAAATCTTTCTTACATCAGTCGCGATATGCCCGACGGAGAAATTCCCGTGCGATTTGATCATGACACCTGCCGATGGTATCCGATCACCGATTCCGAGATAGAAATGGAACTGCTGTACAGCGATGAGGCGATGGTTGCGCTGATTGATTTCATAAAACGCGAGACGATTTTTGAAGGAACCGCGACCGAATTGTGTGATCGATTAGCCCCTCATATCGGCCCAAATAATCTCACCGCAAAACTCAGTAAATATGCAAAATCACTCCGCCGTTTAGGGATCGAATACACCAAAGACAGACATAAAACACAGCGGTTGCTTACCGTGATTTATACGGCGAAAAATAACGGTGACGATGAAACGATGATTTCGCCACACCCGGTTGAGATTATAAAAAGCGGTTAGTAATGCGGCTTTATGATTTGTTATCCACCGTCATTTGTATAATCATCGTCATTCTTTTTCTGCTGTTTCAGGAGTTTGACACGAATGGATTTTAAGCAGGTAAAAGCGGGGGTCGCTTTTGGTGCTCCCCCGCCGATCACATCGGACGGCAGAGCCGACCGTTTCGTCGTTTGTTGGACTTTTCCTTAGGTGGGTTGCAAAAGGGTCGTCCCATTTCAAACAACGGTGAAAAGATTACTCCGCATTGACAAAGAAAAAGACGAAATATAAAGAGTTGAATCAACAAAAAACCGGAAAGATCATTGTTAGGTTTGGGTATCGACTTTATTGGATTTAAATGGTATTGTTTTGAGCTGCATAGCTATCGATC
The DNA here is from genome assembly GCA_900320995.1 of uncultured Eubacteriales bacterium. Lineage (GTDB taxonomy): Bacteria > Bacillota > Clostridia > Oscillospirales > Acutalibacteraceae > Ruminococcoides. The sequence goes on along the minus strand of ONUI01000003.1, from coordinate 17,344 downwards.
GGAGCTGATCCGGTCAGTAAGCAACCATGAAATGAGGTGAAAAACAATGGCAAAAAGACAGAACGGAAAGGGAACCTTACGCAAGCGCGGCGACGGTCGCTGGGAAGGTCGATTCAATATCGGCGTGAGCGACAACGGTAAGCCAAAGGTCAAATACATCCTCGCCAAAACACAGGCGGAGTGTGCCCGCAAGCTGAAAGTCGCGATCGAGGACTACGAGCATGACAAGGAGATCGCCGAGCGCTGTGCCTTCCTCACAAATCCGAACCCCACGCTCAGCGAGTGGTCAGCTATCTGGCTGAGCTCCTACTGCAAGGGCATCATCCGTGAATCTACCTATGAAAATTACGCCTACTTCTTCGAAAGATATATCAACCCCAGAATCGGAGAAATGGAGATCCGCAATATCTCCACCATCGTCTGCCAACAACTGCTGATGGAGCTGTATACCAAAGGTCGCCTGATTGATACTTCTCAGGGTAAAGCCGGAACAGGCTACAGTCTGAAAACAGTCAAGAATGTCAAGATCGCGCTCCGGTCCTGTTTGCAAAAGGCGGAGGACGAAGAACTGATTAACCGCAATCCTGTCAAAGGAGTGAAGCTCCCGAAGCTCCAAAAGAAGGAAATGAAAACCTTGAAGGTAAATGAGCTGAGTGCCTTCCTCAACGAAACGATCCGCTCCGACTGCTACGAATTCTACTTCCTCGAGATCACGACAGGGCTGAGACTGGGAGAGATCCTCGCGCTCGAGTGGGAGGATCTTGATGAGGAAAACAAAACGATCCGTGTGAATAAACAAGTCAGACGCTCCAAAAACGGAATGGAAGTAACTACGCCGAAAACCCAGGCATCCATCCGAACCATCAGCATCAGCGATGAGTGTCTGAAATTACTCAAAGACTTGAAAGCAAAACAGCCTGTCGGAACAAAGCTGATGTTCCCGTCCCCTGTAACGGGAACCTACTATGATCCAAAGTCAATCACATATAGATTGCACAGGATCCAGCGCCGAGCAGGAGTGCCGCAGATACGCTTCCATGATCTCAGACACAGCTTCGCGACCCTGTCCATCGAGCAGGGCATGGACATCAAAACGATCTCGCATATGCTCGGCCATACCGACGCGGGATTTACAATGAACACCTATATGCACGTAACCGACTCGATGCAGCAGAATGTCGCCGACACGATGGGAGAGCTGCTGAAAAGCAAAAAGGACGAGAACGAAGAGAAGATCATCAAGTTCCCGGCATAATAAATCAACAAACGAAAATCGGCAGGAGTAATCCTGCCGATAGCTTTCGCATCATATTGAGCTGTCATTGCGAGGAGCGGACGAATGTCTGCGACGTGGCAATCTCAACCAATATAGTCGCGTTTTGCGTTGTGGTCAAATTGTGGTCAAAAGTGGTTTTGACCACAATTTTTGCATGACGCTTTTCAGGGCTGTTTTCGGGTTGAAAAAAGGCGCGCCGGGAGTACGTTTCTTTTTTCGGTAACAGATTACCTCGTCTTCGGAGCGACGCCTCCTGACAGATGTTTCATCTACGCTCTCGCGAAAAACGCCATTCTATGGCGTTTTTACCTTCGAGTCCCTTCCATCGCGCTGTACGGTAAAATACAAAACCGAGGTATCGAATGATACCTCGGTTTTGTATATGGCGCGCTGGAAGGGACTCGAACCCCCGACCTTTTGGTTCGTAGCCAAACACTCTATCCAGCTGAGCTACCAGCGCGTACAATGTTTACGGCTTACTGCCGTAATTGATAGTTTATCACACTTCTCTGTAAAATGCAAGTAAAAGTTTGAGAAAATGCGAAAAAGAATTTTTGGCAAGGTGCATAATTTCGGACGCGATTGACCGAAAAGCCCGAATATGGTAGAATATGGGCGACGAAAAGCGAGGGGTTTATATGAAGCAACAATCAGACAAAAAACCGATCGTGATCCTCGGACCGATGGAGAGCGAGTCGGCGTGGCTGATCGATCAGCTTGATCAACCGAAAGAAAACGCCGTCGGCGCGTATATCTTCCGTGAGGGCAGGATCGACGGCTATCCTGTCGTGGTATGCCAATGCTACATCGGCGTGGTCAACTCCGCCGCCGCGACAGCGCTCGCGGTCGCGCAGTACGATCCGCTTTGTGTGATCATCCAGGGTACCTCGGGCGCACACGATCCCGAGCTCCATCAGGGCGATATCATCCTCGGCGAGGATCTCGTGGAGTTGGGCAGCTTTTATACACAGCACCGCGACGAGGGACAGGGCTCGGCGATCTTTGATTGGACACAGCCCGGCGCGGAGATCAAGGTGAATGACGGAATCGACCGCGTCAATGTCCTGTACAGCGACAGCCGTATCCTCGATGCCGCAGATACCGTTCCGTATGCGGAAGGCAGAGTGAAGCGCGGCACCATCGGCGCGGCGGATATCTGGAACCGTGAGCTGGATGTGATCGCCCATCTGCACCGCACCCTCGGCACCGATTGTGAGGAGATGGAGGGCTTCGGTGTCGCGCAGGTATGCGCCCAACTCGGCGTTCCGTGCGCGGATATCCGCGTCATCAGCAACAGCGAATGGCACCCTCAGGAAGAATTCAACGAAAATTACGGCGAACAATGCCAAATGTTTGTGCTTCACACCGTCCGCCGCCTTATTGCGGATCAAACGCTGTTGTGATAAAATAAGAGATAGCCTTCCCCTTGAGGGGAAGGTGCTGAACGTAGTGAAGAGGATGAGGTGGAAACGTTTCCTTTTCACAAATTATATTGAATGATCGGATAGGTTTCCACCTCATCCGACCAATTTGCCTTTGACACACGTGTCCGGCAAATTGCCCACCTTTTCCTTGCGGGAACGGCAACCCTTTTGGGCTTTGCCCATTTCCCCTATCAGGGGGATCTCCTCAAGGGGGAAGGTTTTTTATGGAGGACAATATGGAAAAATACAGGATCGAGCGCGACTCGATGGGCGAGATGCAGGTACCCGCACAGCGGTACTGGGGCGCCCAGACACAGCGCAGTTTTCAGAACTTCCCGATCGGATGGGAGAAGATGCCCGCGTCGATCATCCGCGCCTTCGCGCTATTGAAAAAGGCTGCGGCACAGGCGAATCACGACCTCAAGCCCGAGAAGATGACCGAGGAAAAACGCGCGGCAATCACCAAAGCGTGTGATGAGATCATAGAAAACAAGCACGCTTGTGAGTTCCCGCTGGTGGTCTGGCAGACCGGTTCGGGTACGCAGAGCAACATGAACGTCAACGAGGTCGTTGCCAACCGCGGCAACGCCATCGCAGAGAAAAAGCTCCTGCACCCCAACGACGACGTCAATATGTCGCAGAGCTCCAACGACACCTTCCCGACCGCCATGCACATCGCGGCGGCGACGGCGATCAGGACGGAGCTGATCCCCGCGGTCGATACGTTGATTGCGACACTGAAACGTCTGGAAAAAGAGAATGAGGGCGTTGTCAAAAGCGGCAGAACACATTTACAGGACGCGGTGCCGATCTCGTTCTCTCAGGAGGTATCGGGCTGGCGCGGTATGCTCGAAGCCGACCGTGAACAGCTCGAAAAATCGCTTGACGGGCTCTGTCAGCTTGCGATCGGTGGTACGGCTGTCGGCACGGGGCTGAACGCGCCCGATGGCTTTGGTGAAAAGGTCGCTGAAAAGCTCAGCCAAAGTACGGATATGCCCTTTGTCAGCAACCCCAACAAATTCCATGCGCTCACCTCGCTGGATCGGATCGTGTTCGCGCACGGCGCAATGAAGGCGCTGGCGGCGGATATGATGAAGATCGCCAACGATATCCGCTGGCTCGCGTCGGGACCCCGCTGTGGTCTAGGTGAGATCTTCATCCCCGAGAACGAGCCCGGTTCCTCCATCATGCCCGGCAAGGTCAACCCCACCCAGTGCGAGTCGATGACCATGATCGCCGTGCAGGTGATGGGCAACGACGCGACCGTCGGCATGGCGGCGTCGCAGGGCAACTTCCAGCTCAACGTCTTTCTGCCGGTGACGGCATACAACTTCCTGCAATCCGCGCGGTTGCTGACGGACGGTATCCTGTCCTTCAACGAGCGCTGTGTCAGCGGCATCACCGTCAATAAGGAAAAGATGAGTGAAAACCTGCACCGCTCCCTGATGCTGGTCACCTCGCTCAATCCGTATATCGGCTATGACAACGCCGCCAAGGTGGCGAAAAAAGCGCATAAAGAGAACCTCTCCCTCAAAGAAGCCTGTCTGGAATTAGGCTTCATGAGTGAAGAGGAATTCGACAAGGTATTCCATCCCGAGGAATTGATATAAAAAAGCCTTCCCCTTGAGGGGAAGGGGGACCGCTTGCGGTGGATGAGGTGGAAACGTTTCCGCTTTATCCCGCTCATTGATACTGGGATAGGCTTTCGCCTCATCCGACCAAGTTGCCTTTGACGCGCATGTCCGGCAACCAGCTCACTTTCCCCTCAAGGGGAAGGCTGAAAGGAGAACCAATATGAACATCAGAGAAGAATCATTACAAAAGCATTATGAATGGCAGGGTAAGCTGGAGGTTACCACACGCTGTGACATCAACACCCGAAAGGATCTTTCCCTTGCTTATACGCCCGGCGTAGCGGAGCCCTGCATGGTCATTCATGAGGATATCGATAAAAGCTATGAGCTGACCCGCCGCCATAATCTGGTAGCGGTCGTCACCGACGGTACCGCGGTGCTGGGATTGGGCGATATCGGCCCCGAGGCGGGTATGCCCGTCATGGAGGGCAAATGCGCGCTGTTCAAGGAATTCGCCGACGTCGACGCGTTCCCGCTGTGCATCCGCAGTAAAGATGTGGACGAGATCGTGAGAACCATCTATCTGATCTCCGGCTCCTTCGGCGGCATCAATCTTGAGGATATCAGCGCCCCGCGCTGCTTTGAGATCGAGCGCAAGCTCAAGGAGATCTGCGATATCCCCGTGTTCCACGATGACCAGCACGGTACGGCGATCGTCGTCGCCGCCGCTCTGCTGAACGCGCTCAAGGTCGTCAAAAAAGAGATGGGTGAGATCAGAGCGGTGATCAACGGCGCCGGATCGGCAGGCGTCGCGATCGCGAAGCACCTCATGCGGATGGGGCTGAATAACGTGGTGATGTGCGACAGTGTTGGTATTATCTGTGAGGGTGATCCGAGGCTGAATCCGGCAAAGGCGGAGATCGCCGCGCTCACCAACCGTGAGAAGCTCAGCGGTACCCTCGCCGACGCGATGAAGGGCGCGGACGTCTTTATCGGCGTATCTGCTCCGGGCGTCGTCAGTGAAGAAATGATACAGAGCATGGCGAAGGATCCGATCGTGTTCCCGATGGCGAACCCGACTCCCGAGATCATGCCCGACCTCGCAAAGGCGGCGGGCGCGGCGGTCGTCGGCACGGGACGCTCGGACTTCCCGAATCAGATCAACAACGTGCTTGCCTTCCCGGGCATTTTCCGCGGCGCGCTGGATTGCCGCGCGACCTGTATCAATGAGGAGATGAAAATCGCCACCTCGTACGCGCTCGCGTCGATGATCCCCGAGAGCGAGCTGAGCGCCGATTACATCATCGTGTCCGCTCTTGACAAAAGCGTAGGCAGAGTAGTCGCCGACGCGGTCATGAAGGCGGCAAAGGAAACCGGCGTCGCAAGAATATAGTTGCACGAAGGCTCCCTTTGGTAAAGGGAGCTCCCACGGGAGTGGGTGAGGGATTGCACAAAATGATTGAGTATAGCGAGAATCATAATAAAAAAACCGCTCAGCACGCTGAGCGGTTTTTGATTATTGTTCCATTTATCATCTCTTGTAAAAGCGGAACAAATCGGCGTTAATGGTAGGGGAGGGGCTTGTTGCTCAGCCGCAGACGGCACCCCTCTGCCCTTCGGGCACCTCCCCGGCGGGGAGACCCCTCCCGAGAGCTTGCCGATCACTGCCACCTAACGCGGAGCAGATCAACGTTTATTGTAAGAATGACGGACATATAGAATGTAGAAAACAGAAGATAGGACATAATTATGTGCCATGCGGACGAGCAATGCTCGTCCCTACGTCAAACTATTATCTTATTCATATAATATCCGCATATTCCACCGGTACGATCTTTTGCAGATCGTCCGGCGCCATCTCGATCTGGTGTCCGATCTTGCCGCCGCTGAAAAAGACGGTCGGATAATCCCGCGCGGTTTGGTGGATCGTGGTGCGGAATTGCTTTTTCATCCCGATGGGGGAGCAGCCGCCGTGGATGTAGCCCGTCAGGGGCAGCAGCTCTTTGCTTTTGATCATGGCGATGTTTTTCTCGCCGACCGCCTTTGCCGCCTTTTTGAGGTGCAATTCACCGTCGACCGGCACCATAAAGACATAGTAGTTCTTGCTCGCGCCCTGCGTCACCAGCGTTTTGAACATCCTGCCGGGCTCCTGTCCCAGCGCTTCGACGACCTCCATACCGCTGATCGCGCCCGATCGGCTGTAATCATGGCTTTCATACGGCAGCTTGTGTTGTTCGATGATTCGCATGACGTTTGTTTTTTCCGCTTTCTGTTTCTTCATATTATCACCATGAATAGGCTCCCTTTGGGATGAGGAGTTATCCAAATCTATGATTTGGTTTATAACTCCCATGCAACAGCGCTCCAAGAGCAGTTTTTCTGCGATTGGTATAGCGCCACTGCTAAGGGAGCTGTCGCGCAACGCGCGACTGAGGGATTGTATTATTTGAACGACCGAAGGGAGATCCTTTATTCTATTCTACTCCAAAATGCGAGAATTGGCAAGCGTTTTAGCCTCCCTTTCCTAAGGGAGGTGTCAACGAGCATGGCGAAGTTGACGGAGGGTTGATACACGTTTTATTCCTTCTGTCGGTTGACGGTTCTTCCGTTACATGCTACAATCGAGACAGGTGAAGCATATGAAACTATCTCACATTGATCAATCCAATGAATTTGACTTCGGCAAAACTTCCCGGAACTATGCCGCTTTCCGTGATATCTACCCCGAGAGCATGTACGAAAAGCTCATCGATATGGGGATCGGCAAAGAGGGGCAGCGGATCCTCGATCTCGGCAGCGGTACGGCGATCCTGCCGATGAACCTGTACCATACGGGCGCGTATTTTACCGCGACCGATATCGCAGAGAATCAGATTTCCGTCGGCAAGAACATTGCCCGACAAAGGGGCATGGAGCGTATCTCGTTCAAGGTGTGTCCAGCCGAGGATACGGGCGTTGCCGATCATATCTTTGACGCGGTGACAGCGGTGCAGTGCTTTCCGTATTTCGATGCGGACAAAGCCGCCGCTGAGATTTTTCGCGTCTTAAAACCGCACGGGCTGTTCTGCAAAATACTGATGGACTGGCTGCCCTTGGAGGACGCCGTGATCGCCGAGATGATCGCGCTGGTGCAACAGTATAATCCCGCATGGGATCCCGAGGGCTTCAATGATGAGGCATACCGCTTTCCGCATTGGGCGGAGGGTCGCTTCACGGCTGAAACGATCATTACCTATGATGAGGCGCTCGTTTTCACCAAGGAAGCGTGGCTGGGCAGGGTGCTGACCTGCCGCGGCGTCGGCGCTTCACTTTCTCCCGAAAAGGTGAATGCATTTGAAACGGAATACCGCCGCACCCTCGAACAATACGTCGAGCCGTTACATCTCAAGCACCGCATCCATATCGAACTCTATCGTTCTCTTAAATGATAAAAGACCGCCGCAGACCGTTGATGGATCTGCGGCGGTTCTTTATGCGGCTAATGCCTTCGGCTCTTCGATGAGATAGTCATCGGCGTTGTCCATCGCGACCAGCAGATCGTCGTCAAAGTCGAGCTTGCTGATAGCGAGAAACATCGCGGAGTCGGAGCATTTAGCCTTTCCATAGCTGTTGGAGTTTTCTGCCAATTTGCAGTAAAAGCGTGCGTCGTCAAACATAAAATCACCTCATACAATCTTTTTCAATACAGTTGCATTATTTCCTGTGATTCTATTGTATAACAACACGTTGCCCATAAACGGGACTTTGGGGGCGCACCGCTTTTTTTCGCGTGTCCAAAAATGAAAAAGTAAATGTCGATTTTTAAGGGTAAAAATCGCTGTTTTGGTTGCGTTTACTCTTGCAATCGTTTAAATTGCTTATGAGCAGCTGTCCGTGGAAAGAGGTTTCCCATGAGCAACCAAATGACCTTAACAGACAGAATTGCCATTGAAGCCGGAATTGCTGCCGGTAAGACATTCAAAGAAATCGCCGCAAAGATTCACAGAAATCCTGCTACGATCTCCAGAGAAATCAAAGCAAACCGTACCGTTATTCCTGCAACCTTTTACCTCGGCTGTGATTGCAGATATGCATGTTCCTGTCACAAGCATAATCTTTGTACGGATATGGAATGCAGCATTCCCTGCATCAAATGCCGGATCGTAAAATGCACTGAATTCTGTCCGACCTACAAGCCGAAGCACTGCAGCAGGATCGAAAAGCCGCCCTATGTCTGCAACAAGTGTTATTACAGAAACGATTGTGATAAACGCCGTTATATGTATTCCGCTAAGCTTGCCGACGCCTTGTCCAGCCGCCGTCGCTCTGATACCAGAACAGGAATACGCCTGTCGCCCGAGCAATTGAAGGATCTCGACGAGCTTCTTGCCGCTCAGGTGAAAAAGGGGCAGCCGCTAACGCACATTTACGCAGAACACGAAGCGGAGTTACCGGTTTCTTTACGCAGCCTTTACAATTACATCGACTCCGGTCAGCTTTCTGTTCGCAACATTGATCTTCGCAGAAAGACAGGCTACAAGCCGCGCAAAGGCAAGAAACAAACCTCTCCGATCCCTGATTACAGAGTCGGACGCACTTATGAAGATTTCAAAAAATATATGGAATCTCACCCCAACGCGCCGGTCGTTCAGATGGATACTGTAGTCGGTTCAAGGAGAAAAGGTCAGCGTATTTTGACAATGCTTTTTCTCAAAACCTCTGTGATGCTGATGATCTTGATCCCCGATGGAAAGGCGCAAACGGTTGTCGATGTCTTTGATTATCTTCTGGATATTCTCGGTATGGAGGAGTTTCAGGCGCTGTTCACCGTTATCCTCACTGACAACGGTTCCGAATTTAAAAACGCCGAACGCATTGAGAATGCCTTTAACGGCGACCCTCGATGCAAACTCTTTTACTGTGATCCTATGGCTTCATGGCAGAAAGCCGAAATTGAAAAGAACCACGAATTCATCCGCTATGTGATCCCGAAAGGTATGTCATTCGACTCGCTTACCCACAACGATGTTACCCTGCTGATGAACCACATCAACAGCATCAAACGTCCCAGCCTCGGAAACAAATCTCCCTATGAAATGATTCCGAAAGGCGATGAAGACTGGGAATGGTTGATGCAATTAACAGGAATGGACGCCATCCCAGCCGATGACGTCCACCTTAATCCAGCTCTTCTAAAACACAAACCATAAGCTAAAACTTAACGGATAGCTGCTCGAAGATTCTCCATATCTACGATTTCGGCGTATTGCGTTTACTTTTGCATTAGCGTTCGTGATACGTCTGCTTTGCTGTGCCCTGTTTCGCTTATTCTTGCTGAATTCAGATGTATTTTACCACACTTTGCTGCTATTTTCTACCCCTATTTTTCTCTCTGCTGTTCTTTTCCTTTCCCTTAGTGTCTTTACCCTACTCTCTCTTTTTCATTCAAGCTTTTTTCGCGTGTTGACACGCTATTTTGAATTGTCATTGCGAGGAGTCGTAAAGACGACGTGGCAATCTCAACCGATTCATTACACCGCCGCAAAGCCGTTTTCCAGATCGGCGATGATGTCGTCGATGTGCTCTGTACCGATAGACAGGCGGATGGTGTTCTGATAAATGCCCTGCTCTTTGAGCTCCTCATCATTGAGCTGAGAGTGGGTGGTGGACGCGGGATGGATGACGAGGCTCTTTACATCGGCGACGTTCGCGAGCAGTGAGATGATTTGCAGGTTGTCAATGAATTTCCACGCTTCTTCTTTGCCGCCCTTGATCTCAAAGGTGAAGATCGACGCGCCGCCGTTGGGGAAATACTTTTGATACAGCGCGTGATCGGGATGATCGGGCAGGGATGGATGGTTGACCTTCTCGACCTGCGGATGCTTGCTGAGGAATTCCACGACCTTCTTCGTGTTCTCCGCGTGGCGGTCAAGTCGGAGCGAGAGGGTCTCGACGCCCTGCAGCAGCAGGAACGCGTTGAAGGGCGAGATCGCCGCGCCGGTATCGCGCAGGAGGATCGCGCGGATGTAGGTGACGAATGCCGCCGCACCGACCGCCTCATAGAAGCTCACGCCGTGATAGCTCGGGTTCGGCTCGGCAATGTTCGGATACTTGCCGCTCGCGCTCCAATCGAATTTGCCCGATTCCACGATCACGCCGCCGAGGGTAGTGCCGTGGCCGCCGAGGAACTTGGTCGCTGAGTGAACGACGATATCCGCGCCGTGCTCGATCGGACGGATCAGGTAGGGTGTGCCGAAGGTGTTGTCTACGACGACGGGCAGTCCGTGACGATGGGCGATTACGGCGATCGCGTCAATGTCCGGGATATCGCTGTTGGGGTTGCCGAGGGTCTCCAGATAGATTGCGCGGGTGTTGTCAGTGATCGCGTTTTCCACCTCCTCGAGATCATGCGCGTCGACAAAGGTGGTGCTGATCCCGTACTGCGGCAGGGTGTGGGCGAGCAGGTTCACATCCTGTGTGGAGTTGGTCAGTCTGCCGTAGATGTTGCCCGCGTCGGCAAGCCCGAAGCGATCCGCGGCGTGCTGAGAGTTGTGAAAGACATAAGAGGTGGTCTGGTAGATCGGGACGGCTCTGGAATCGGTAGCGGGGTCAGCCTGTTCCTGACCGACGTGTAACTGTAAGGTTTCAAATCTATAATTGCTCATGATAAAGTTCCTTTCTTAGATATGGGCTCCCTTTGGTAAAGGGAGCTGTCGCCGTATGGCGACTGAGGGATTGTTTTAATTTGATCGACCGAAGGGAGAATTCCTTCATTTTTCATTCTTCAGTCTTCAGTTTTCAGTAAAAAAACATCGCCCGAGGGCAGTGCTCCCGGGCAACATGGCAAGCAAACATAACGTCAGCGTTTCAGCATACAGACATACAGTCGGATGCTCCTGCCATTACTGCGGTAACCCGGGAGTTCAACATTCGACACCACATCATCATTCTGTTCGTTGCATCATACGTTGCTGACATTGTTGTTTCTCCTTTTCATTGATTTGTCATTGTGAGAACTCCCTCAACGACAACTGCATTATAACACTACTTACCTACTATGTCAATAGGTAAGTAGAAATTTTTTTGATTTCTTATGATAAAGCCCATGAAATATGTGAAAAAACGCATATCTCATGGGTTGTCTTGATGAAGGATGGGAGATCGTCAACCGTCCGCGGATGTGACACGCGTGTCCGATCTCATCCTTACCTATCATTGTGATTTGGTTTTCTTGTTTTCGTAATCCTCGAGCGCGGATTGGATCGCTTCCTCCGCGAGCACCGAGCAGTGCATCTTGTGGGGCGGCAGCCCGTCCAGCGCCTCCGCAACCGCCTTGTTGGTCAACAGCATCGCCTCGGCGACGGGCTTGCCCTTGATCATCTCGGTCGCCATCGAGCTGGACGCGATCGCGCTGGCACAGCCGAAGGTCTCGAATTTTACATCCGAGATCACCTCGTTGTCGATCTTCAAATACATCTTCATGATGTCGCCGCATTTCGCGTTGCCGACTTCGCCGACGCCGTCCGCGTCCTCGATCACGCCCACATTCTGCGGGTTCAAAAAGTGTTCCATTACCTTTTCACTGTATAGTGCCATATATTTCCTCCTATGGTGTAGGGGAGGGGCTTGCTCCTCCCGAAATCACACGGGCGTAGTTGTTACCCTATTATTGAAGTATAAATTCCTTTTTGCCGCTCATCAAATCGCGCCAGACGGGGGAGAAGCTCCGCAGGTACGCGACGACCTCTTTGACGGCTTCGATGATGTAGTCCGCTTCTTCCACGGTGATCTCCTCGCCGATGCTCAGCCGCAGGGAGCCGTGGGCGACGTCATGGATACGCCCGATCGCGAGCAGGACATGGCTCGGGTCGAGCGCGCCCGAGGTACAGGCGCTGCCCGAAGAGGCGGAAATGCCCCTTTGATCGAGCAGGATCAGCAGTGATTCGCCCTCGATGCCCTCAAAGCTGAAATTGATATTACCCGACAGGCGATTCACCGCGTCGCCGTTGAGGGCGCTGTGCGGTATCTCGGACAAGCCCCGGATCAGGTGATCCCTGATCTGTGCTTTATGCGCGTTGGCGCTTTCCATCCCGTTGACCGCTTCTTGGAGCGCCGTCGTCATCGCGACGATCCCGGGCAGATTCTCCGTGCCCGCGCGTTTACCGCGCTCCTGAGCGCCGCCCTCGATCAGGCTGCTCAGCACGATCCCTTTCTTCGTGTACAGGAACCCGACGCCCTTGGGACCGTGGAACTTGTGCGCGGAGGCGGACAGCATATCGATGCTTTGCGCCTTGACGTCGATCGGCAGGTGTCCGACCGCCTGCACCGCGTCGGTGTGGAAGATCACACCCTTTTCACGGCAGAGCGCGCCGATCTGAGCGATCGGCTGGATGGTGCCGATCTCGTTGTTTGCCGTCATGATCGTGACAAGACAGGTGTCATCGCGGATCGCGTCAGCCAGCTCCTCCACGCGGACGATACCGTTCTCGTGTACGGGCAGGAGTGTGACTTCAAAGCCGTTTTTCTCAAGCTTGTTCAGTGTATGCAGGATCGCGTGGTGCTCAAACGCGCTCGAGATAATGTGCATTTTGCCTTTCTTTTTGCCGATCATCGCGGCGGAGAGCAATGCCTGATTATCCGCCTCACTGCCGCCCGAGGTGAAGATGATCTCGCGCGGTTCGGCGTTGATGATGGCGGCGATTGCGGCGCGTGCCGCTTCCAGCTCCTCCTTCGCGACCTGTCCGATGGTGTACAGGCTCGACGGATTGCCGTAGGTGTTCTGCATGATCTGTATCATGCTTTCGATCGCCGCGGGGCTCATTTTGGTGGTTGCGGCGTTATCTGCGTATATTTGCATAGGGTTTCTCCTTTTCTGATTCCAATAAATTGTCATTGCGAGGCTCCTTTCTCGGGTCCCCAACGCGCCTGCGTGTTGGGGAGAGGAGGAACCGCCACATGAGGTCAAGGCATACCAACCGGATATGCCTGCCAAATACGGCGAGTGACGACGATGTGGCAATCTCAACCAAAGCGATATGATATTGCCCGATCGGGATCAAAGCAATTATACTCCCATTAACCTACTATGTCAATAGGTTAAAATGAATTAGATCCGTAAGACCGGGGTGAGGATATTGCAAAACCACACTGCATAGTATATAATAACACCATCAAACGTCATTGCGAGGTGCGGTCATTTCCTCCGCAACTCAGCAATTAGCAGTAATGAAAAAAAGGGGGTGACGGGTTGTCAAAGATCATCATCACGCGCTACACGGCTGACAGCAAACAGCATTTGCAACAGCCCGTGCGGATCGCGCATGTGTCCGATCTGCACGAGCGCGATTGTGACGACATCATGGACGCGATCAAAAAGGAACGCCCCGATCTGATTTTTATCACAGGCGATACCTTCGAGCGCTATGACAACCGCCCCCAGTATGAATTTGAGCACCGACCCGTCAAGCGCGTGATCATCAATGCGATTCATTACTCCAACTATCTTTTGACATTTCTTCTGCCCCAAAAAGTAAAAGCGGATGAAGAGAACGTTCGTCGCTTCCTGAAAGAAGCCGTCACCGTCGCGCCAGTCTATATGAGCCTCGGCAATCACGAGGAAAAGCTATTGCATCGGGACTATCGCTTTTTGCGTGACGTCGGCGTCACCCTGCTCGATAATGCCGATATCGACCTGAGAGTCAGGGATTTTCAATGCGTCCTCGGCGGAATGTCCTGCTGGGATTATGAGGAATGGCTGCCGACGTTCCTCAAAAAGGACGGATACAAGATCCTCCTATGTCACAAGCCCAATCAGTACACTGAGCTGTTGGCGGACAGCGGAATTGACCTGACCCTGTCGGGACACACCCACGGCGGTCAGATCTTGGTCGGGAAGAAGGGAAAAGGTTTCTTCGTCCCCGGTCAGGGATTATTCGGTAAATATGCCCACGGAAGCTTTTTTGACGGCAGGCTGATCGTATCGGATGCGCCAACACCGTCGCGTGTCCGCGGTTCTTCAACCCCCGCGAGCTGGTAATGATAGAGGTGATATAATGGAACATTTCGATATTGATCAAGCGCCCCTGGAGATCGAGCGCAAATTCCTGATCGAGTACCCCGATATCGCGGAGCTGAGGAAGATGCCCGACTACCGCGTGGTGCATATGGAACAGAGCTATTTACAGGAAGAGGGAGATTTCCCCGGCGGCAGAGTGCGCCGCATCGTCGACGGCGGCAGCGTAACATATGTCTATACCTACAAGGTGAGGCTCTCCGAGATGACGCGTCATGAGTTCGAAAAGGAGATCACCGAGGACGATTACCGCAGACTGTTAAGGCACAAAACGCCCGATACCATCACGATCGAGAAGGATCGCCACAGCTTTTTGTACCGGGGTTTGACCTATGAGCTGGACGTTTATTCTTTCTGGGATGACAAGGCGACCTTGGAGGCGGAGGTCGACAGCGAGGACACGCCCATTCCCATCCCGCCGTGCGTCACACTCATCAAGGAGGTTACCTCCGACCGCCGCTATAACAATTCTCAGCTATCCCGCAATAAAGGAAACATCGAATAACAACAAAGGCACCCTTGTGAAAAACAAAGGTGCCTTTTTGAAAGGAAATACGCTTAGTCATGCGGAGTTAGTTCAATGATGATCTATCCCGTCATGCGATGCGTGGCGAATTGGGTGAGGGGAATTCGATGATCTTAGAATTGATCGGCAGGACGATCCCCATCATCAGGGACGCCTTGCGGATCCTGCGCTTTCTGATTCTCTCTCGTCTGAGATCGTGCAGATCATAGGTGGTTTCCATTGTGTTCAGTTGAAGAGTCGATTTCATATTTACGCCGCCTTTCTTTATTGATATTGTCATTGCGAAGTCCCGAACACGTTTCGGGGCTGTGGCAATCTCAACCGATGTGAAAAGAATACCTCGTCCGAGTCGTGTGAGGGCTTTCTGTCTATGGCAGTATCATAACCTGTCAATATGATATCCGTGTGATTGAAGTGTGAAGTTTTTGTGAGAGTTTTATCACGAAATTATTTCATCATATAGGCTCCCTTTGGTAAAGGAGATTCCCCTGCTAGGGGAAATGTCCGCAATGCGGACAAAAGGGTCTGCTGCCTCCGCTAGGAGGGCTCAAACCGATAAAAGACTGAGGGATTGTATTAATGTCGGCAAAGCCGACTCCCTTCTATTGTTTATCACGGTTCACACAATCTTGTTTTTTCACATAATGTTCATATTTGTATCACGCAGAAAACAGATTGACGGGTTAAGATATGGCTGTAATCAAAAATCATCCACATCGACATTGCGGGAGCGTTAATCGTTACTGATTTGTTTGGAGCAGTACAGAACCTTTCGCAATGATCCGACAACAAAAGGAGGAACCACCATGAAAAAGATGATCGTTGTATTATTAACCTTATTAATGATAACCGCCGCGCTGACAGCCTGCGGCAAAGCACAGGATCAGTCCGCGGGATCAAACGCTTCGGCGGATACATCCGCCAAGACAGCAGAAACGACCGCTGCCGCTTCGGCGACACAGACCGCCGCGAGCAGCACCGGCGCCAAGCTCAGCCAGCCCAATGAGGTCACCACCACCGCTAACGTCACCTCGAACGGCGCGATCAACGCGACCGAACTCTTCTCCGATCGCGACCTCAAGCAAACAGCCGATCTCACCGACGCGGTCTACTACGACCTCAGCGACAACAGCAACATCACCATCACCAAAGAAGGCGTCTATGTGATCTCCGGCTCCGCTTCCAATGTGTCTATCATCATCGAAGCGGGCGATAACGATAAGGTCCAGCTCGTGTTCAACGGCGCGACTATCTCCAACAGCTCCGCGCCTGCCGTCTATGTCAAGAACGCCGACAAGGTATTCGTCACCACCGTAGAGGGCACGACCACCGAGCTGACTGTCAGCGGCGCCTTCACCGCCGACGGCGAGACCAACACCGACGCCGTCATCTTCTCTAAGGATGATCTGGTACTCAACGGTCTGGGCACACTGACCGTCAACAGCTCCGACAACGGTATTTCCGGCAAGGACGATATCAAGATCACCGGCGGCACCATCAACATCACCTCGACCTCCGACGCGATCGAAGCCAACGAGAGCATCGCGATCGCGGACGGCGCCATCACCATCAAGACGAGCAAGGACGCGCTGCACGCCGAGAATGACGAGGATGACAGCACGGGTTATATCTACATCTGCGGCGGCACCTTCAACATCTCCGCAGCCTCCGACGCGATTCAGGCGACCACGATCGCTCAGATCGACGACGGCAACATTACCGCAAGCGCTGTCGAGGCGATCGAAGCGACCTTTGTCCAGCTCAACGGCGGCACCTATAACCTCACCGCCTCCGACGACGGCATCAACGCGACAAGCAAGTCAAAATCCCAATCCGTCAAGATCGAGATCAACGGCGGCGATATCACCGTCAACATGGGTCAGGGCGACACCGACGGCATCGACTCCAACGGTGATCTGATCATCAACGGCGGCACCGTCAACGTCAACGCGCAATCTCCCTTCGACTATGACGGTCAGGGACAGCTCAACGGCGGCACCGTCTACGTCAACGGCTCACAGGTCACCGAGCTGACCAACCAGATGATGGGCGGCGGCATGGGAGGCGGCCGCGGCGGCATGGGCGGCGACCCCAATATGAACGGTAACGGAGGCCCCATGGGCGGCTTTGCCAGATAAAGTGAAAAGGCGTGCGCGCCCATGAAACAAACCCCTTGAACGTGTTGTTCAAGGGGTTATCTGTGTATGACGGGCATATCAATGCTCTGTGGTGAAAGTCCACCGAGGCGTAGTTACCGACGAACTCTGAAGCGACTCCCAAGGTTTGAATCGCGAGGTTCAGGCGAGAAGAAGGGATAGCGAAATCGTAGCCTGACGAACAGAAACCTGATACGAAGGCGCATTAAGCGGGTAAGATGGCACGTGACATCGAAGCCCAAAAGGTAACCGTAACCTTAATGTGTAAATCAGGCAGGTAGACGAGGAAAGAGTATTGGTTTATCCCGTGAGGTCTCACAGGTGTGGTGGGAATAGT
>ONUI01000145.1 GCA_900320995.1 uncultured Eubacteriales bacterium | reverse complement strand
CTCAACAGCAAAGCTCAGGGTCTTGCAGGACTCAGCGTCGCCATACTTGTCGGCAACGTTCTTGTTGACAACAACGACCTGCGCGTTGTTCAGGTAAGCGTTGGTGCAGGACATCGCGGAGGTGACCTCGGGAGTCAGGGTCATGCCGTTCCATACACAGTCAATGGAACCGCCCTTGAGCTCGAGCGCCTTGTTATCCCAGTCGATCTCTACGAATTCAGCCTTAACACCGAGGGACTCGGCGAACTTGGTAGCCATATCGGCGTCAAAGCCGATCCACTTGCCGTCCTTCTGATAATCCATCGGCTCAAAGTCGGTGATACCGACGATCAGCTTGCCAGCCTTCTGGACCTTTTCAAGGTCAGCAACAGTCGCGGCGGAATCAGCGGTCGCGGAATCAGCGGTAGCAGCCTGGGTAGCAGCCGCATCGGTCGCGGCGGGCTTATCAGCGGTCTTGCCGCAGGCAGCCAGTACAGCGCCGACCATCAGCAGTGCCATTAATAATGCAATAATCTTTTTCATGGTTTTCCTCCAGTAAAATAGTTTCTGTCGGATTTCCGACAGTACAACGGTATCTATTTTAACGCATTAGCTCATTAAAATCAATATCTATAATGCACAAAGAATTAAATAGGGGTTTTAAAAGGAATAGCACAATTCACCACTGCGCTGTGATAAAGTGATTATTGGAAGCCGTTTAGCAATAAAATCGTCCGGTATCATCCCTTTTTTCCTTTGCTTTCTCACCGACAACCGACCAGCAGTATTGACTCATTGAACTGTCATAAACGCAAAAAAGCGGCAACCACAAGGTTGCCGCCGTGATGTAGCTATTGATTATTCTTTGATCTTCTTCACTGCTACAGCGCCTGCGCCGAGAGCAAGAATAGACAGACCGACAACGATCCAAATCGGATCACCGGTCTTCGGAGAGCTCTTATCAGGATTGCCGGGAGTGGTCGCAGAAGGAGCAGTCGGATGCTCGGTAGCAGCAGGGCTGGCTAACGCCGCGGTTGATAAGCAAAAAGAGAAAAGCATGATTGCCACAACAGCTATTGAAATAAACTTTTTCATCATTATCATCTCCATGAAAATACTAATTCAATGTTAGGTCTATGATAGCATTAAACCTTATGATTTGTCAATAGATTTTCACAAATTAATCCACCAAATTTTACAGATTTGTCATTATTCTTTGTCATCTTTTGATAAAAAAAGACGCGGCATCTCGTACATAACGCACGAAATGCCGCGGTCCTTTTACAATGGTCAATCAGACAATGTCATCTGGAACCAATCGATCTTTCTGCCGAATTCTCCGGCGTAGCCGTCCTGACCCGACGAGGTCTCGTCGTCGTACTGCCACGGGAAATAGTAGTTCCCGATGGGCGCGACACGGTACTTCGCCTTGAGCCAGCCGCACCTTTTGACCACCGAGGAGGGCGTATCATAATACACCTCAACAGCGTCAATCGGCTTGTTGTCGCCGGCATAGCCGTTTTCGTCATCATTGATATCACAACCGGTCACATACGGGAGCCATCTGCCGCCCATAACATGGACGCGATACTTCACCGCGCCCTCGGAGACCCTGATCGCCACGTCGGTGATCGCCTCACCGGTAACGCCCGCGTAATCCGAAAGATCCGTGACGCTCGGCAGCCATCTGCCGCCGCAGCGGACACGGTAGCTCACCGTGGGGAGATCCCCGGAGCTGTCCGAGCCGTCATAAGCAGGTCTGCCGGCGCAGGATACCGTCGAAAGTGAGCGCACACGCCGCATGACCTCGCCGTTTGACGAGGAGCCGGTGTTGCCCTCGATGGTCGTGATGGTATTGTCACCGTTGACGCTCTCGATGATGCCGACATGGTCGCTGACATAGGTGCCGGGCACTAAGGTGGAGCGCTCGTTCGTCCAGTGGAAGAACACCACATCGCCGCGCTTGAAGCCCGACATCTTCAGTCTGCCGTGATCCTGAAACGCCTTTGCGGCATAGCCGCAGTTAGCGGTTTTGGTATAGAGTAGCGAAGAGGCGCCCGCCTGATGGAATACCCACTGTACAAAGGTCTCGCACCAGTCGTAGCCGCTTCCCGACACGGTTGTGCCGTAGTACCAGTTATTATATTTGCACTTCTTGATATTGGTCGCCTTGGTGCCGATCTCGGCACGCGCGATGCTGATAATTTTATCCGCGTTGACCGCCATTTCATCACCTTCCTGTACGGCGCCTTCGCCATCCGCTGACAACGAAAGCGCCTGTTTCATCCTTTTATTCGATTAGATCGCAGCAAGACAGCTTTCGATATCACCGATCATGGTGTCAATCTGTGTCTTGCTGTAAACATCTTCGGATTTTGCGAGAGCGACCGCGTCACCGTCGAGCTTGACATACGGCACATCGTCGCAGAAAAACATATTGCCGTCAAAAACGTCCTCGACGTCAGAGGCGTCCACCTCGGTGACAAGATCCATCTTGTCATTCAACTGCGCAAAATCTGCCAGTTGGACCCAGTGATCGGTCGCGGTGCAGAAGAATACCTCACCGCTGATTCCGATACCGAGCTGA
This sequence comes from uncultured Eubacteriales bacterium, assembly GCA_900320995.1. Lineage (GTDB taxonomy): Bacteria > Bacillota > Clostridia > Oscillospirales > Acutalibacteraceae > Ruminococcoides. Next base: position 2,997 of record ONUI01000145.1, on the reverse strand, counting down.
CCCTTCACACCGCTGAGGTTCGGCGTGACGTTTGTTCTGTAGGTGTAGGGACGGAGCGCCGCCATCAGATCCACCGCTTCGATATCCGCCGAAAGCGGCAGCCGCGCGATTTTGCGCGTATTCGGCACCTTATCGGCAGTTTTGGTGTCAGCATAAGAGATCGTAAAGGTGTTGCAATCCGTCGCTTTCACGTCCGCATAGCGCTTGATCACGCTGTTGGATACAGCATTGTCACTGCTGTCGCTCATGGCGCTGTCGGGAGCAATACCGCTGACATGATATGCGGTGCGGACATATTCGCCCTGCTCGGGATCATAGACGCACCAATAGCCGTCGTCATCGACATACGGCGAGGTCGCGGTGATCGTCTCCAGCGCCTGATTTATACTATTCTGCAGCTGAGAAGGTGTGACATACTCCATCTCGCCGCCGTCGTCATCGAGCTCTACCGCCGAACCGATGAGGAAAAAGTCCTTGGTAGTATGCTCGATATCGCCGTCGCTGCCGGCGATCTTCACCTGTACCTGCACCACGCCCGAGGAGCACAGATCCTCCTTGCGGATCTGCCATGTCAGCACGGTGTCGCCGCGGTCACGCTGAGCCGAAAGCGGCACCGAGCGCACGGTATCGTCATCAAAGCGCATGTACAGGGTAAATGTGCGATTCTCCTGTGTGAAATCGATCATGGTGAACTGCTTGGTGTTTACCGTATTGTCGCCTGCGAATCCGACAAAACGGTCACTGTCCGGGATCATCAATTTCCCGTTTTGGATGGTAATCATAAACTCACCTCCACCTATGCCGAGATAATAAAAAAAGTTGCATAAATCTATGCAACCGAAAGAAAAAAGTATTATTGTTCATTTCAAAATATCCCCGCACCGAACGCTGATGTTCAGTGCGGGGATCGTTTATTTCATCCTGTTATTCTGATCAGATCATATCCGCAAGCTCGAGGATCATCCTCTCGGTCTTGTCCCAACCCAGACACGCGTCGGTGATGGACTTGCCGTAGCAGCCGCCGTCGACTGCCTGATTGCCGTCCTCGATGTAGCTCTCGATCATAAAGCCCTTGACCATGCGCTGTAATTCGACATTATAGCGGCGCGCCGCCATGACCTCTTTGATGATACGCGGCTGTTCAAAGGGATTCTTGCCGGAATTACTGTGATTGGTGTCGATGATGCATGCGGGATTCTTGAACATGCCCGAGGTATACAGACGCAGCAGGTGCATCATATCCTCATAATGATAATTCGGCAGGCTCTCGCCGTGCTTGTTCATATAACCGCGCAGGATCGCGTGCGCGTAGGGATTGCCGTGAGAATGCACCTCCCAGCCGCGATAGATGAAGGTATGACCGTGCTGTGCAGCAGTGATGGAGTTCATCATGACCGACAGATCGCCGCCGGTGGGGTTCTTCATGCCGACGGGGATATTCAGACCCGAGGATACCAGACGATGCTGCTGGTTCTCGACCGATCTTGCGCCGACCGCGACATAGCAGAGGATGTCATCCAGATAGCGGTGGTTCTCGGGATAGAGCATTTCATCCGCACAGGAAAAGCCTGTTTCCTTTAGGGCACGGATGTGCATCGAGCGGATCGCAACAATGCCCTTGAACATATCGGGCTTCTTCTCGGGATCGGGCTGATGGAGCATGCCCTTATAGCCGGCGCCCGTGGTACGGGGCTTGTTGGTATAAATACGGGGGATGATGAAGATCTTGTCCTCCACCTTGTCCTGCACCTTTCGCAAGCGGCTGATATAATCCAGAACGCTGTCCTCTCTGTCGGCGGAGCAGGGGCCGATGATCAGCGCGATGCGGTCAATATCCTGCACCTGCTTTTCACGCTCGGTAACGATCTGTCTGAGCTCGTCATCGAGGGGGTACATCTTCTTGACCTCCATCGGGATGGTCAGCTTGCGCTCAAATTCTATATTCATATTCATATATACACCTTCCTTTATTAAGCCTTCCCCTTGAGGGGAAGGTGGGCAATTTGCCGGACACGTGTCAAGGCAAATTGATCGGATGAGGTGGAAACGTTTCCACTTCCTGCCGAAAACAGATTAATCGGAAAGGCTTCCACCTCATCCGCTTCACTTTGTTTAGCACCTTCCCCTCAAGGGGAAGGCTGATTTATTTATTAAAATACGCCCTTCTCTTGGTGCTCAGCCGCATCTTTTCTCTGAGCTCCTCTACCCTGCCGTCGCGGATCATATCGCGCAAGGCGGCAAATTCGCCGAGGAAAATATCCATGTATTTCAACAGCGAATCACGGTTGAGCATGAACAGCTCGCTCCACATCAGATCATTGATGTTGGCGATACGCGTCAGATCGCGGAAGCTGTCGCCGGTGTATTCCACCAGAGTATTCCACCAGATGCTCGTTGTCGGAGCAGGTCATCAGCGATACCGCGATACAGTGGGTCAGCTGAGACAGATAGCCGATCATCTCGTCATGCTCCTCGGGTGAGAGCACCGAGATACGCGAAAAGCCGATGATCTTTGCCAGACCGCCGACCCAGCGGATCCCCTCGGGGGTATTTTTATTCGTCGGCACGATGATGAAGTTCGCGTCGCGGAAGATCCTGTCGTCGGCATTCTCCACGCCGTAGACTTCACGACCCGCCATCGGGTGCGAGGCGATAAATTCCACATCATCCCGCAGCATCTTCTGGATATCATAGACGATACAACTCTTCACGCCGGTCACGTCGGTGAGCATCGCGCCGGGCTTGAGATAATCCTGATACTGCGCGATCCAGTCCTTGAACACCTTCGGATACAAGCCGAAGATCACCGCGTCGGCTGAGCCGACGATCTCAGGATCCACGGTGGTAGAACCGTCGTCGATGATGTGATTCTCCAGCGCGTAGTCGATCGCGGACTGTCGCTTTTCGATGGCGGTGATGTGATAGCCCAGACGCTTGAGCGCCTTGGCGTAGCTGCCGCCGATCAGACCTAAGCCGACGATGAGTATTCTTGAATTA
>ONUI01000030.1 GCA_900320995.1 uncultured Eubacteriales bacterium | reverse complement strand
CGCCAGCAGTACGTCGAGATCCTCGCCGACATAGATGACGGCGACGCCCTTTTTCTTTTGCTCATTGAGCAGTCGGTAGATGGTATAGGATGTGTTGATGTCCAGTCCGCGCACCGCGTACGCCGCCATCAGCACCGTAGGATCGGACGCGATCTCTCTGCCGACCAGTACCTTCTGTACGTTACCGCCGGAGAGCTTGCTGACCGGAGTGGTGATGCCGGGGGTGACGACCTCGAGCTCATCCTTGACCTTGTTCGCCAGATCGCGCGGGGACTTGCGGTCGGTGAAGGGGCTGTGACCCTTCTCATAGGAGCGCAGCATCATGTTGTCGGACATGCCCATCGCGCCGACCAGACCCATACCGAGTCTGTCCTCGGGCACGAAGGAAAGCGCTACGCCCAGCTTCTTGATATCGGAAACGGATTTGCCGACGAGCTCCACTTCCTTGCCGGTCTCGGGATCGATATAGGTGATGGAGCCGCCGTCCTGTGCCGCCTGTAAGCCCGCGATCGCTTCAAGAAGCTGTTTTTGTCCGGAGCCGGAGATACCCGCGATACCGAGGATCTCGCCGCCGTACGCCTCGAGGCTGACGTCATCCAGCGCGGTCACGCCGTACTTGTCAAGGCAGGTCAGGTGCTCGACCGAGAGGCGCAGCTTCTTGTCCTCGACCTCGGGACGGTCGATATCCAGCTCGACCTTCTGACCGACCATCATATCGGTCAGGGACTGGACGGTCGCCTCGCTCGTTTTGACGGTGTCGATATATTCGCCCTTGCGCAGGATGGAAACGCGGTCGGAGATCGCAAGGACTTCGTTGAGCTTATGGGTGATGATGATGATGGACTTGCCGTCCGCCTTCATGTTGCGCAGTACGGCAAAGAGCTTGTCCGTTTCCTGCGGGGTGAGGACGGCGGTAGGTTCATCCAGAATGAGGATGTTCGCGCCGCGGTACAGCGCCTTGACGATCTCGAGCGTCTGCTTTTGGGAGACGGTCATGCTGTAGACCTTCTTCTTGGGGTCTACGTCAAAGCCGTAGCGGTCGCAAATCTCGGTGATCGCCTTCGCGATCTCTTTTGTGCCGCCGGTGGTTTTTTTGTTCATGCCCAGCGCCACGTTCTCGGTGGCGGAAAAGACGTCGACCAGCTTGAAGTGCTGGTGGATCATGCCGATGCCTAAGGCATAGGCGTCCTTGGGCGAGTTGATGTGTACCTCTTCACCGTTGACGAAGATCTCACCGGAATCCTGATGATAGATGCCCGAGAGCATATTCATCAGGGTCGTTTTACCGGAACCGTTTTCGCCCAGCAGCGCGAGGATCTCTCCGCCCATGATATCCATCGAGACGTCCTTGTTGGCAACGACCTTGCTGCCGAACGCCTTGGTGATATGGCGGAAGCTGACTGCCGCTTTATTTTCCAAAGAATCTTCCCCCGTTCTTTAACTAAGAGTTAAGAAATAAGAAATAAGAACTATGGATCTTAGGTGTAGATCCGACATAATTCGGTTCTTCTTTCTTCTTTCTTAGTTCTTAGTTTTAAAATATAAACCACGTAAAGGGAAGCCGTGAAAACAGCTTCCCTTTACGATATTAGAGCATTAAATTAGAACTTGGTGTTCAGCAGGGTGATGCCGTCGATGTCCAGAGCAAAGTAAGGAGCAGAACGGTATTCGGACTCGTGGAAGTAACCGTCAGCGATTACCTCGGTGTCGCCTGCGAAAGCCTCGTCGGTATCGACGTCAGCCATGTAGCTGGTCAGATGGCCTTCTTCGTCAACCTTAGCGCCGACGTTAAGCTGCTTAGACTCGTCAACGGTAACGGTGAACGCCTTGGTATCGAATACGTGGATCTCGCCGCTCTCGAGCTTCGCCTTGACCTCATCGATCTTAGCCTGAGTATCCTTCGCGGCAGCCTTGTCGTTGACCTCGGTCAGGACAACGGACTTGGTGCCCAGTGTACCGGTCCAGTCAGCATCGATCTTGTCGCCGTTCATAGCAGCCTTGATGGCATACTCGAGGTAGGGAGTCCAGTCGATTCTGGAGGATACGATAAAGGTGTTGGGGCAGGAAGAGAGGGTAGAACCGTTGTAGGAAACGTCGGGGATACCCGCGTCCTCACAAGCGGTCGGAGCGCCCATGGAGTCAGCATGCTGAGAAAGCAGTACGCAGCCGTTGTTGATCAGGGTGGTAGCAGCTTCCTTCTCGAGGGTCTCGTCATACCATGAACCGGTGAACTGAACTTCCATAGTTGCGGTCGGGCAGATGGAGCGAGCGCCGAGGAAGAAGGAGGTGTAACCGGACTTAACCTCAGCATAGGTGTAAGCGCCGACATAACCGATCTTCGCCTTATCAGCAGTGATCTTGCCGCTCTCGATCATCTCGTTGAGCTTCATACCCGCGGCAACGCCGGCGAGGTAACGGCCTTCGTAGATGGAAGCGAACGCGTTGTGATAGTTATCGAGCTTCTCGGTGTGCGCCATGGTACCGGTCGCATGAGAGAACTGGACCTTGGGGTTAGCCTTGGCAGCCTCGATCATGTAGGACTCGTGACCGAAGGAATCCGCGAATACAAAGCCGCAGCCCTGATCTACCAGGTCAAGAGCGGTCTCTTTGCAGGCATTGGACTCGTCGATGTTGGTCTTGAGGATGCACTCAACGCCGAGGTTCTCACAAGCAGCCTTCGCAGCGTTGATGAAGTTGAGGTCATAGGTGGAGTTTTCATCATGCAGGAAGATGAAACCCGCCTTGAAGTCAGACTTCTTCTGGTCCGCAGTAGCCGCGGTGTTGTTGTCAGCAGGCTTGTTGCCGCCGCAGGCAGCGAGAGCGCCGCATACAAACAGAGCGACCAAAAGCAAAGCAATGATTTTCTTCATTTTTTCCTCCTAAAACTTTTATAAGGATTTTTACTGCGTTTCCGAAAAAGGAAACACGCCTGACAAATAAATTATACATAAAAAGACAGCACTTTACAATTCGTTATTATGTCAAATTTAGTATGATAAATATGACTGTTTTTTGTTATTTTTAACAAAGAGCAGACAGAAGCCTACAGCAACCGCTTATTATATTCTGTTGGGGAAAAATACAGAATAATATTGAAAGGTTCGACCCGGTGCGTTATAATAGGATCGAAGAATAATTTCAGTTGAGATCGCCACAGGGCACATTACTGATTGTCATTGCGAGGAGGAACCTCGTTCCGTCGCGGCAATCTCAACCTTAACGATCGCGCCCTCCGCAATGACAATTAGTATAGCGTCTTATCAGGACAAAGGAAGATCAGTATGAACAGCTTTATCATTCACGGCGATATCTGTTACGCCGCGGACAAAAATACATTGGTCACACGTGAAAACGGCTATCTGGTATGTGTGGACGGCATTTGCAAGGGCGTGTTCGGCACAGTCCCGGAGCAGTACGCCCACCTCGCGCTGCGCGAATACGGCGGTATGCTGGTCATACCGGGCATGGTCGATCTGCACATCCACGCGCCGCAGTACGCCTACCGCGGACTGGGCATGGACAAGGAGCTGCTCGACTGGCTGAACACCTATGCCTTCCCCGAAGAGAGCAAATACAGCAACCTCAACTATGCCGACAAGGCGTATACCATCTTCACCGACGCGATCAAAAGGAGCGCCACCACGCGGCTGGTGGTCTTCGGCACCCTGCACAGAGAGGCGACGGAGCTCTTGATGGATAAACTCGAAAAGAGCGGCATGGTAAGCTATGTCGGCAAGGTCAACATGGATCGCAACTCGCCCGACAACCTGCGTGAAGTGAGCGCGGCGGAATCCATCGCCGATACCGAGCGCTTTATCCTGAATACACAGCACAAATACAAAAACACCGCGCCGATCATCACCCCGCGCTTTACGCCCTCGTGCTCCGACGAGCTGATGCAGGGCTTAGGCGAGCTGAGCAAAAAATACGGCGTGCGGGTGCAGTCGCATCTAAGCGAGAATCCCGGCGAGGTGGAATGGGTCAGGGAGCTGTGTCCGTGGGCGGAGAACTACGGCGAGGCGTACGACCGCTTCGGGCTGTTCGGCAAGCCCCAAAAGACCGTGATGGCGCACTGCGTATACTCCGACGACAACGAGATCGCGCGGATGAAGGAAAACGGCGTGTTCATCGCGCACTGTCCCGCGTCGAACACCAACGTCGCCTCGGGTATCGCGCCGATGCGCAAATATCTTGAGCTGGACATGAATCTCGGACTGGGCTCGGATGTGGCGGGCGGTCACAGCGAAAGCATGTTCACCGCGATGGTGGACGCGCTGCAGGTCAGCCGGCTGTACTGGCGGCTGGTCGATCAGAGCAAAAAGCCGCTGAACGTCACCGAGGTCTTTTATCTGGCGACCAAGGGCGGCGGCGCGTTCTTCGGCAAGGTCGGTTCCTTTGAAGAAGGCTACGAATGTGACGCAGTCATCCTCAACGACAGCCTTCTCCCCCATCCGCAGGGTCTGAGCCCGCAGGAACGCTTAGAGAGAGCGATCTACCTCGGCGGCGACGTCAAGGCGATGGAGGCGAAGTATTGCAGGGGGAATGTGATAGTTAGGAATTAGGAATGAGGAATGAGGAATTAGGAATTTTGGGAGGGCTTCGCCCTCACCCTTTTGTAGTGGATAATTGAAAGTGGAAAGTGGAAAATTGACGGAGGGCTCCGCCCTCACCCGATTATAAATTGTCATTGCGAGGGCTGGACACGCGTGTCAGTCCGTGGCAATCTCCACCGAAAAAACAACGCTCATGGCTTTTCAAAAGAGTCATGAGCGTTACTGTTATATATCATTATTATCATTCAAAACGCGACAGCGTTTCCCAAAATTCCTAATTCCTCATTCCTCATTAAAAACGGTTGTTCCCGCCTTCCCCTTGACCGCGTCGCTTGCCTGATCCAGCGCGGCGATGATCGCCTTTCTGCCGGGGGCGGCTTTGACGAATGTCGCGCAGGCCTCGACCTTGGGCAGCATACTGCCCTCAGCGAACTCGCCGTCGTCGATATAGCGGTGTACGTCGGCAAGGCTCATGGCGTCAATACTGCGCTCGTCGGGCTTGCCGTAACGGATCTTCACCTTGTCGACCGCGGTGAGGATCATCAGGATATCGGCGTTGAGGTTCTCCGCCAACAGTGCGGAGCAATAGTCCTTATCGATGACGGCGGCACAGCCCTTGAGATAATCGCCCTTTCGGCGCACGGGGATACCGCCGCCTCCGCAGCAGACGACGACGGAGCCTTCGCGCAGAGAAGCGCGGATGGCGTCGATCTCGATGATGTACTGCGGCTGAGGGGACGCGACCACACGCCGCCAGCCCCTGCCGGAATCCTCGGCGATCGCGTAACCGTACTGCTCCTTGAGGCGCTGAGCCTGCTCACGGGTCATGAACTTGCCGATCGGCTTCGTCGGGTGCTTCATGGCGGGATCGTCGTTGCTCACCTCGACCTGCGTGATGATGGTGACGACGGGCTTGTACATCCCGCGGAGCATCAGCTCCTTGCGCAGGGCGTTCTGGATATCGTAGCCGATATACGCCTGACTCATGGCGACGCACATCGAGAGCGAGGTTTTCTCCTCGGTGGGATCCTCGAGCAGCAGGGCGTTCATCGCGGCGTCGATCTTGCCGACCTGCGGGCCGTTGCCGTGGGTGATGACGACCTCGTTGCCGTCCTCTATCAGGTCGGCGATCGCCTTGGCGGTATACTCCACCGCCTTTAATTGTTCGGTTAAGGTTTTGCCCAAAGCGTTTCCGCCCAGGGCGACGACAATTTTTTTCATAGCAGAAACCTCAGTAGGGCGGGGGCTTGCTCCCGCCGGAGCTTATCGAATCGATGATGTCATCATGCGAAACAAAAACGAATTACCTCGCATTAAGAATGGTAATTTCAAAAAGTATCGGCGGGAGCAAGCCCCCGCCCTACACATTGAAATTAATACGTCTTGCGTTCCTTGCCCTTCGCCTCCAGCTCCTCCAGCGCCTTAGCGGGGTCTTTGACCTTGGCGAGGAAGATCATGGCGGCAATGACATAGGGCTTGTAGGACGCTTCTTTATACAGCGGCGCGCGATAGCGGTCGAATACGGACGCGGCTACCTCGCCCTCCTTGCAGCTGACGTCGGTGATGTCGGCGGGCAGGCAGTGCAGATACAGCGCCTTGCCGTCCTTGGTGAGCTGCATCATCTCTTCGGTGCACTCCCAGTCCTTATGGGTCGCGTTCTCGGCGAGAAGCTCTTGCTCGAGCTTGTCGATGCCGTCAAAATCGCCCTTGCCGTAAAGCTCGGTGCGCTTCTCCATCGCGGCAAAGGACGCCCAGCTCTTGGGATAGACGATGTCGGCGTCTTGGAACGCCTCTTTCATATCGTTGGTTTTGGTAAAACTGCCGCCGTTCTTGATAACATTCGCCTTGGCGACCTCTTCGACCTCGGGCATCACATCATAGCCCTCGGGATGAGCGAGGACGACGTCCATACCGAAGCGGGTGAACAGTCCGATCACGCCCTGCGGTACGGAAAGCGGCTTGCCGTAGGACGGCGAATACGCCCATGTCATGGCGATCTTCTTGCCCTTAAGGTTCTCGACGCCGCCGAAATAATGGATGACATGATCGAGATCGGCGAGGGTCTGGGTCGGGTGGTCGATGTCGCACTGCAGGTTGACGAGGGTGGGCTTTTGCTCCAGCACACCATCCTCATAGCCCTCCTTGAGCGCGTCGACGACCTCCTTCTGGTAGGTGTGGCCCTTGCCGATGTACATATCGTCGCGGATGCCGACGACGTCCGCCATGAACGAGATCATGTTGGCGGTCTCACGGACGGTCTCGCCGTGGGCAATCTGGCTCTTGCCCTCGTCCAGATCCTGCACCTCCAAGCCGAGCAGGTTGCACGCGGAGGCAAAGGAGAATCGGGTACGGGTGGAGTTGTCGCGGAAGTTGCTGATGCCCAGACCCGAATCGAAGATCTTGGTGGAGATATTGCGTTCTCTGAGGTCGCGCAGCGCGTCCGCTACCGCGAACACGGCGGCGATCTCGTCATCCGACTTGTCCCATGTCAGGAAAAAGTCGTTTTCATACATGTCTTTGATATCAAGGCCGCGGAGCTTTGCGGCGAGTTCAGCTGTTTTGGTCATAGTAGATTCCTTTCTGAGCCTCCCTTTCCTAAGGGAGGTGGCACGAAGTGCCGGAGGGTTGCAGCCTCTCCTGCACATGGTGGTCAATATCTTCACATACATTTTTGAATTGTCGGTGAATTTCAAGGTTCGTGTATCGCAATACCAAAAAACCGTACTTTTCTATTGCTTTTGTACGGTTAACGTCGTAATCCAAAGCCGAATTGGTTTCGTAATGTTGATTTCCGTCCAGTTCAATCACCAATCTTGCTTTCGGACAAAAGAAGTCAACAATATAAGATTCTATGACGTATTGTCTATGAAAACGTACCGGATAACTCCGCAGAAAATCATACCAAAGATGGTTTTCTTCTTTGGTCGGATTCTTTCTTAAGGTACGTGCGTTTTTTCTGGACTGTAATTCCCTTGGGATAGGTTTATCTTTACTCAAACGACAACCCTCCGCCCCTTGACACGCGTGTCCGGGGCACCTCCCTTAGGAAAGGGAGGCATTGTAATTCATCGGCACGGCGGCGTAGACGGCGGCACAGCGCACCAGATCCGCCTTCCATGTGATCTCATTGGGGGCGTGCGCCTGCGCCTCGGCGCCGGGTCCGAAGCCGATGCACGGGATGCCGTAGCGCCCCATGATGGACACGCCGTTGGTCGAGAACGTCCACTTGTCGACTCTGGGTTCGCCGTACATGCCCTTGTGGGCGGCGACCATCGCCTTGCAGGCGGGATGATCCTCGGGGATGACCCATGTCGGGAAGAAGCACTCGGTCGGATAAACCAGTCCCGTCCACGACGGACGCTCGTATTTATACATGGATACCTCCGCGCCGAACTCCTTGACGGACGGCAGGTTGCGCACCTCTTCCAGCGCGCTCTCCCATGTCTCGCCGTCGGTCAGACGACGGTCGAGCGAGACCGCCGCGAAATCGGCTACGGCACAGCGTGACGGAGAATTGTAGAACTGCTGGGTGACGGTGATGGTGCCCTTGCCGAGGAAGGGATCAAAATGCAGATGCTCGTTGAGATCTCTGACCTCCAGCACGATCTGCGCCATCTTATAGATCGCGTTGTCGCCGCGCTCGGGCGCGGAGCCGTGGCAGGATACGCCCTTGACCTCGACGCGGATCTCCATGCGCCCGCGATGGCCGCGGTAGATGCCCTGATCGGTCGGCTCGGTGATGACGACAAATTCGGGGGTAATATCCATTTCGTTATGGATGAACTGCCAGCACAGACCGTCGCAGTCCTCTTCCTGCACGGTACCGGTGACCAGCACCTTATAGCCCTCGGGGATCAGCCCGAGATCCTTCATGATCCTGGCGCCGTAGACAGCGGATACCACGCCGCCTGTCTGGTCACTTCCGCCGCGTCCGCCGATCTCGGTCTCATTCTCATAGCCCTTGTAGGGGTCGAACTTCCAGTTGCTCAGCTCCCCAAGTCCGACAGTATCAATGTGGCCGTCAAAGGCGATGATCTTCTCGCCCTTGCCCATCACGCCGTGGACGTTGCCCATCTTGTCGATGAACGCCTCGTCAAAGCCGAGTTGTTCCATCTCGGCGACAATGCGCTTGGCGACACCCTCTTCCTCGGCAGATTCGCTGGGAATGGCGATCAGCTCACGCAGAAAAGCGGTCATGTCCTTTTCATATTTTTCGGCTGCTTTTTTGATTGCGGAATAATCGATCATGGTAATCCTCCTTTTTCTTGGCAAAGCCAATTCATGCCGCAGGTAAATCATGTACCGTAGGTACAATTCACGCACCAAAGGTGCAAATCATTGATACACTTTTATTATACTACATCACGGGCTTGTGTCAAATAAAATTTTCGGTTTTCTGAAAGATTTTTAGGTGTTTTTCAGACTCTTCAATCTTTCGTAGAATTCATAGGGGATCCGCAAATTGCCGAAGCCTTTTCCGAGGGAGATCTTCGGCTTGTTCGCGCCGTGAAAATCACTGCCGCCGCTCTCGCAGATGCCGAACCGCCGGCATACCTCTTTTGCCTTTTTTGTCGTTTCGTCATCATAGGTGCTGTAGATCGTTTCCATCCCCTGCAATCCCGCGGCTACGGCGCGCGGCAAAAACTCCTCCGCCTGATCAAAGGTCATGTGGAAATACGGGTGCGCCCATACCGCTACGGCGCCGATCTCACGGATGAAGCGGATGGTCTCGATCGACGACAGGCGTTCGGGCGGCTCATACAGTCCGTAATCCTTGTGCAGGATGTTTTTGAACGCCCAGTCGATGCTTTCGATATAGCCCTTTTTGACCAGCTCGGCGGCAATGTTGGCGCGGTTGACATGTCCCTTGGAGTTTTCGAGGATCTCGACATAGGTGATGTCGTAGCCGTGCTCCTGCAGACGCTTGACGAGGCGGTAGTTGCTCTCTTCCTTGAGGGTCGCCGCCTTGTCGATATAGCTGTTGATCGTGTAATGGGTCTCGGGATTGATGAACAGCCCGAGGATATGCAGCTCGATCCCATTGTCGGCAGTGGTGAACTCCACGCCGGGCACCAGCTCGATCGGCTTCCCCTCACCGGCGGCAATGAATTCGTTTAGCCCCGATACGGTATTGTGGTCGGTCATGGCGATGGCGGACAGTCCAGCGCCGACCGCTGTGTCGATCAACTCGGCAGGCGTATAGGTACCGTCGGAATAGACAGAATGGGTATGAAGATCACAGGTTTTCAAAGGAGCACCGCCTCTCGCGCTAGTATATATGATTCATTATACCATCAACGGGCGGATTATGAAAGATGGATCTCCCGATATTTTACAAAAAACTCAAAAAAAATCACGCGGAACCATTGATAAACCCACGTGAATGTATTACAATATAAATAGTTTTTAGATTGGCTAAAAATTTGTCTGAAATGAGCTTCTGACTCCCATCGGACAAAGCCGAGATCGACAGCGGAAACGGGGGCATGATATGCTGAACGAACAACTCAAAACCACCCTGTGCTCCTTGGCACACGCCATAGCCATGCACTACGGCAAAGGCTGTGAGGTCGCCATCCACGACCTGACGGGCAGGAACGCCGCCGACAGCTCCATCATCTACATCGAAAACGGCGAGGTGACGGGTCGAAGTGTCGGGGACGGCGCTTCGGCTGTGGTGCTCGAGGAGCTCAGTCAGGCGGAGCAGACACGCGAGGATCGCGTCGGCTACTTCACCAAAACCACCGACGGCAAGGTGCTCAAATCCACCACCGTCTACATCCGCGACGAAAAGGGCAAGGCGATCGCGATCTTCTCCATCAACCACGACATCACCGCCCTGAGCGTCGCCGCCGCGTCACTGACGGAGCTGACCGCTCCCGCGACCGCGTCCGAGCCCGAGAAGATCACGCCGCATGTCGGCGAGCTGCTCGACGAACTGCTGTGGAAATCCACCGAGCTGATCGGCAAGCCCGTCGCCCTGATGAACAAGGACGACAAACAGCGCGCGATCCGCTATCTGGACAGCAAGGGCGCGCTGCTGATCACCAAATCCGGCGACAAGATCGCAACCTACTTCGGTATCTCAAAGTTTACGCTTTATTCGTACCTGACGGATGAAGAGGAATCTGATTAACCGAATTGTAGGGTACGGCGCTCGTCGACGTACCGCATGGCAGGAACGCTTATTTCCTATCCAATGCTCCCGATATCAAAAACGTCCGTCATTCTACGGTACGTCATAAATGCCGTACCCTACGAAAAGATTGATTTGCTTCGCATTACAAAATGATAATAATGGAAATGTTTCGGCGGGAGCAAGCCCCCGCCCTACAATATAACCCCACTATAGCTTTTAGGAGGCTCCTATGATCGACTTTACCGTTAACAAAGAAGGATTACAACACAATATCGAAAAGGCGCGGGAGAACGGCATCATCATCCCGACCATCAAGCAGATGCAGCACCCCGAGCTGATCCCCGAGCAGATCAAAGAAAAGCTCAGCCACACAGGGTTATGGGACGTCGATCCCGTCAACCTGTTCCGCATCACATGGAAGAATGAACCAAAGGAAAGCGGCGGTCTGTTCCGTGAGATCCCGAACATCATCGAGCTGCCCTCCGCTCTCACCGGCGTGAAGGCGCGGATCTTCGCAATCGTCGGCAAATGGTTCCCCACCGGCTGTCATAAGGTCGGCGCGTCGTTCGGATGCTTAGCGCCGCGACTGGTGACCGGTCAGTTCGACGCGACCAGGCACAAGGCGGTATGGCCGTCCACCGGCAACTACTGCCGCGGCGGCGCGTTCAACTCAAAGCTGCTGTCCTGCGACAGTATCGCGATCCTGCCGGCGGAAATGAGCCGCGAGCGTTTTGACTGGCTCAGTAAAATCGCAGGCGAGGTCATCGCGACCCCGGGGTGCGAATCTAACGTCAAAGAGATCTTCGACAAAACATGGGAGCTCAAGCAACGCCCCGAGGTGATGATCTTCAACCAGTTTGAAGAGATGGGCAATCCCCTGTGGCACTACAACGTCACCGGTCACGCGTTAGCGGACGCGTTTGAATCGATCAAGGGTGAGAAGGATCGCTTTGCGGGCGCATGCTTCACCTCCGGCTCCGCGGGCACGATGAGCGCGGGCGACTACCTCAAGGAGCAGTACCCGAACCTCAAGCTCGGCGTCGGCGAGGCATTACAGTGC
>ONUI01000237.1 GCA_900320995.1 uncultured Eubacteriales bacterium | reverse complement strand
ATCATCCCTGCCCAAACAAACACCTAAGCAGATCCCCGACCTCTCACCCCTCGAAAGTCTCAAGATACAGGTGCGACAGGCGGTATTGGACGCGGCGCGTACCAAAGCGCCCCGACATACGAAAGAACAGCTCATCCGCGCGGTGCAGACCTGCCCCACGATCGACAAGCTGTTTGAGCTGGTAAAGAACGAGCACATCGTCATTCAGATGAAGAGCTTCAGCTCGGCGTCCTGTTTGCCGCAGCATAAACCCGATCCCGCGGAGCTGATCCCCGACAAAAGCCCGTTGGATCGCCTGAAAGAACAGGTTCTTGACGCGGTGATGAACGGCGGCTGAATCCATCAAACCTCACCTTGATATTACATTGGATAGGAGAGCAAGATTATGAGCAATTACTGTTATCATTGTATGAATGAAATCACAGATGATCAGCGTGTGTGTCCTCATTGTCACAAAGAGAATACTCCCGATAATGTCGTATATCGCCTCAGACCGGGTACGATCCTGGATAATAAATATCTGGTCGGTAACTGTCTGGGTGAAGGCGGCTTCGGAATCACCTATATCGGCAGAGATCTGTCGCTGGATATCAAGATCGCGATCAAGGAGTATTATCCTAACGGATATGCCAACCGTAATAATACGATCGATCAGAATGTATTTGCTACTACCGAGAGCCAAAAGCATTATTTCTATAAGGGTAAGGATAACTTTTTGGAAGAAGCGCGTAAGGTCGCCAAGTTCCTCGGTGAGCCCGGTATCGTCGGTATCAGAGAGTATTTTGAGGCAAACGGTACGGCGTACATCATCATGGAGTACCTCGAGGGAGAGAACCTGGCTTCTTACATCAAGCGGAACGGTACCTTCAACGCGGAGAAAATGTTCAGGCTGATGCTGCCCATCACCTATTCGCTCAGGCGGATCCATGACGCGGGAATGATCCATCGTGATATCTCGCCCGATAATATCATGTATATGAGTAACGGCAGCTTAAAGCTGATGGACTTTGGATCGGCAAGGTACTTTACCAACGAGCAAAAAGAGATGTCGGTACTGCTCAAGCAGGGTTACGCGCCTGAGGAACAGTATCGTAAAAACGGAAAGCAGGGTCCGTGGACGGATGTTTACGGTCTGTGCGCGACGATGTACCGCTGTATCACGGGCAACATCCCCGAGGACGCGCTCGATCGACTCAGAGATGATAACCTGATACCGCCCTCTAAGCTGGGGGTCAACATTCCGACCGCGATGGAAAATATCCTGTTATACGGTTTGGCGGTATTCAAGGAGAATCGCTGCCAAAGTATGGATGAGCTGTCCTCCCTGATCGAAAAAGCGCTGGATGATCCGCAGGGTGCGGCAGAAGAAACGGCGAACTTGCTGCCGAAGCCGCAACAGGTTCCTTCCGATCAGCCCGAACAGCATACATATCTCGCAGATGACGGCGCGATGTCGCAGAATAGCGCAAGCAAGGTCTCGTATGCACAACCGGTCACGACGGGAGAACGATCGTCATCTTCACAGAACCTATCCTACGCAACACCTGTTCGTACCAATAACAATAATTATGCGACGCCGGTAAGCACGAATAACAATAGCTACGCAACGCCGGTAAGCACGAACAATAATAACTACGCAACGCCGGTAAGCAACGACAACAATACTAACTACGCGACGCCGGTATCTTCTTCCAAGCAGTATCAAAACACCGACTATCGTTCTCAGAGCTCTTATGCGACGCCGGTTTCGGGTGCGGAGACTTACGGTACACAAACTGCTGTCGTCGAAAAGCCAAAGAAGAAAAAGACCGGTTTAATCATCGGCTTGATCATCGGCGGAATCGTAGTGTTGGCGGCGGGCATCACATTGTTGGTGGTATTAGGACTCGGTAACGGGATTGAAGCGTTGGACGGTACCTATCGTATGACTGAGATGGTATCGGACGGTGTTGATAAATCTCAGGATCTGAATAATATCATTGTTGATTTGGTGATCAAGGATAACATCGGCACGATCGATATCGGATCCGATCATTTGGTCTGGAAGTTCGATCCTCAGAGCCATACGATCACCAACGAAAACAATCAGTCGATCCCCTATCGGATGGAAGGAAAAAAGATGATCATAGAGAATCCGGACGGCAAGGATCGAATGGTATTTGAAAAACAATAGCGTAATGAAAAGAGCAGCGGAAATCCGCTGCTCTTGTTTGTTATATGTAGCTGTTTTATTCGTTCAGGATCATCTTGCCCTCGTGGTCGGTGTAATAATCGCCCTCGGGGATCAGCTGTGAGATGGGGACGATGATGTAGCCCTCGCCCTGTAACATCTCGATGATCTTCGGGAGCGCCTCGGGCGTATTCTTCGCGCCGTTGTGCATGAGGATGATCGAGCCGGGACACAGCTTGCTTTTGACGCGGCTGACCATCTCGTCGGGC
>ONUI01000279.1 GCA_900320995.1 uncultured Eubacteriales bacterium | reverse complement strand
GACGATGCTTTCCCACTGCTTTTCAAACAGCGTTTTCAGCTGTGCCAGATTTTGCAGAATAATACTGACGAACACTTCACGGGAACGCATGACCGAGAGAATCTTATCAAAATCATCGGGCAGCGATACGTTGGCGAACTCGTCCATCAGGAAATGGACAGGCACGGGAAGTGCGCCGCCGTGAACATGGTCGGCTGAATAGAAAAGCTGTTGGAATAACTGCGTGTAGAGAATAGATACCAAGAAGTTGAACGACGAATCGTTATCCGGTATCAGTGCAAACAGAGCGACTTTCTTTTCGCCCATATCCGACAGGTTCAGCTCATCTACGGCTGTCATCGAGGCAAGACTCTCCAGATTGAATTTTTCCAGTCTTGCCGCAAGGGTGATCTGAATGGATTTCAGCGTTTTGGGTGAGCCTGAATGATAGTTGCGGTAATATTTTACGGCGATGTGTTCGGGGTTATCATATTCCAGACGGTCAAATAAATGATCTATCGCCGACGGCTGGGGATTTTCTTCGTCCTCTATGTTGGCTGCTCTGAGCATTTCCATGACCATAGAGAAGTTCTGTTCATCCTCCGGCGCTTCATAGTGAAGATAATAGATCAACGCCGACAACAGCATTGACGCGGAAGTATCCCAGAACGGATCTTGGCTCTGTGCTCCTTTAGGAGTTGTGGACTTGAACAGGTTTGTCACCAACCGCTGCACATCGTTATCATTATGGATATAGACAAACGGATTGTAACAATGGCTTTTCTCCATGTTGATCAGATCAAGCACCCTGATCTCATATCCCTTCTTCTCCAAGAGAGCGCCAGTATCACGGATGATCTCGCCCTTCGGGTCAAGGATCACAAATGAAGTATTAGCCTGCATCAGATTCGGCTTGCAGTAAAAGCGTGTTTTACCTGCGCCGGAACCGCCGCAAACCAAAGTATTCAGATTGCGGCGGTGCTTCTTCGCATTGATGCCGACACTTACATTCTGCGTCATCAGCTTGTTGTTATCGTCCGGTCTTTGATGATAACGGCGGTTGATCTTCGCCGCCTCGCCCCACTTTGCGGAGCCGTGTTCTTCACGCCTGCGGTAATTCTTCCGCGTGGACAGATAAATACCGATCGCCATACCGTAGGCGATAAGCAAAACGAGGACAGTTTTTACACTGTCCCCGCAAAGCTCAATCGCAAAAGGATTGTTTAATGATGACATTACGCCGTTGAGTATAGCAGGCAAGCCGCCTTTGACATTCGGCGCGATCTTCAGTCCGAGCCACACTACCGGAATGATACCGATAACCGCCAATACGATAGATGATTTTTTATCGTTATCTCGCATCGGCGTATCCGCTTCTTTCTACGACCTTATAGTTTTTCTCCGGAGCATTACAAACATGAAGAATGATCTCGTCGAGCAAATCTGTAGTACTTTCTCCGACATAGCAAGATGAAAACGCGGCTCAAACATCAGCTACACCCCTTATCTGTCACGACCGCCTGAACGCGGTTCACGCTCAGACGTTTTCTCTTGACGCTGACGGTAGAGTTCCTCGTTGACACGGGAACAGATACCACTGGTCGCTTGACGGATCTTTGACAGCTCGGCGCGAACCGCTTTCACATCCTTTTCCTGCCATGACGGAGGAAGCTCTGTGATCTTAAAGCGTTCAGCGGGTACGCCGAACTTTTTGCACAGCATATTGGCGGTGCACACCGCGGCAAAGGTGAGTTCACGACGATCATAGCTCTTGCTGTTGACGGACAGCTCCGCAAACGCAAGCTCCAACGCGACCGACTGGAACAGCTTCACTTCGTCATTGACACCTCTCCTGACGGAGAGCTTACCGGCGTCGTTATTGTACTCGGCGATGGTATCGCTGTACATGAAGCTGTCAACGGTCTCCACCTCGACGGGAGCGGTATCCAGCATAGCGATCAGCGCATCCTTCGGATTGCGGTTGACGCTCTGGGCAGGCTGACGACGGTTGGAGTTGGTCTGCGAAACATCAAATACGCGCTTGACATTGTAGAAAACCTTGTTGCTGCCGTCCTCGGCGGGTACAGGCTCGAGGATAGCGAAGCTCGACTCACCCTTGTTGATACGGATGTTATCCTTCGCCCAACCCTCAAAATCCTTGATCTGAGTCGCGTCAGGACGTTGTACATAAATCAGCAGAGTGTTGGAAGTGGAATAACGATCAAAACGTGACTGAGTATCGAGAAACGATTCCAGTTCAGCAGGATCGCTCATCACCTGTTCCGTTGCTTCGTCGAGGAGCCCGAACACTTCGTTGCGCTCGGCTGTTTTCTTTGCCTTGTACTCTTCGGGGGATAACATCGGGCGATTCTGATTGTTCTTCTGAAAGTTGCCGTTTCTTTTCGGCTGAAAGTTTTTTGTCATAAAGATTACCTCTCTTTTCTTGGTTTAGTTTTT
>ONUI01000044.1 GCA_900320995.1 uncultured Eubacteriales bacterium | reverse complement strand
CTTCGGCGGCAAGGAGGATATGAGCGTCCAGCCCTACGCCGCGTTGATGGCGTGGTACACCAAGCGCCCCGTCAAGGTCAAGTACAGCCGTCAGGAGAGTCTTGACTATCACGTCAAGCGCCATCCGATGGAGATGGAATTCACCACCGCCTGTGACGAGAACGGCATCCTCACCGGTATGAAGGGCGTGATCATTGCCGATACCGGCGCCTATGCCTCGCTCGGCGGTCCGGTGCTCCACCGCGCCTGTACCCATGCGGCGGGTCCTTATAACTATCAGAATATCGACATCTTCGGTATGTCGGTCTATACCAACAATACCCCCTCGGGCGCGTACCGCGGCTTCGGCGTGACGCAAAGCTGTTTCGCGACCGAGAGCAATATCAACCTGCTCGCCGAGATGGTGGGCATCGACCCGTGGGAATTCCGCCGCCGCAACGCCATCAAGCCCGGCGACATCCTCCCGAACGGTCAGACCGCCGATCCCAACACCAACATGGAGGCGTGTCTGGACGCGGTCAAGGATATTTACTACAGCAATAAGTATGTCGGCCTCGCCTGCGGCTTCAAGAACTCGGGCACCGGCATGGGCAAGAAGGATATCGGACGCGTCCTGCTTTCGATCGAGGACGGCAGGATCCATATCCGCACCTCCGCCGCCTGTATGGGTCAGGGCATCGGTCAGATGGTGCTCACCGAGATCTGCCATGTTACGGAGCTGGATCCCGCGTTGTTCTTCTTTGAGACCTCCGACACGATCCGCACTCCCGACGCGGGCACCTCGACCGCCTCACGCCAGACGGTGATGACCGGTGAAGCGGCGCGCAGGGTAGGGGAGAAGCTCAAAGCCGCCTTGGCGGACGGAAAAACCCTCGCCGATCTGGAGGGTCAGGAATTCTTCGGCGAATACAGCGCCAAGACCGATCCCCTCGGCGCGATCAAGGAGAACCCCGTCAGCCACATCTCCTATTCCTACGGCGTCCAGTTGATCATCCTTGATGATGACGGCAAAATCAAAAAAGCCGTGTCCGCCTTTGACGTCGGCACGCCCGTCAACATCCAGTCCGTCGAGGGACAGATCGAGGGCGGCATGGTCATGGGCATCGGCTACGGCGTGACCGAAAAATTCGAGTGCAAGGATGGCTATCCCGTGTCGAGATTCGGCAGGATCGGCTTTATGCGCGCGGATGAAGCGCCTGAATTAGAGGTCATCCTCTGCCGCCCCAAGGAAGAGGATAAGCTGCCTTACTCACTGGGCGCAAAGGGCTGCGGCGAGCTGTGTATGATCCCGACCGCTCCCGCCTGCGCATTGGCATACTACAAATATGACGGCAAGTTCCGACAGAGCCTGCCGCTCAGCGATACCCCCTATCGCAAGGATTGAATCACGTAAAAACACCGCAGAGAGCATGACGCTTTCCGCGGTGTTTCTGTATCAATTAGTATTTGTCGGCAAATGTTTTGAGCTTTGCCTCATTCGGTCTGCCGTTGAGCAGCGCGCCCTCCACGATCGTTGCCCCGGGAGCGCTCGGTTGTAATCCCGCAACCGCTTTGCCGAAGCCCGAACCGCCGGATGTGGCGAACAGTACGATCTTCTTGTCGGAAAAATCATAGGCTTCCAAAAAGCTGTTGATGATCGTCGGCGCGACGTACCACCAGATCGGGAAGCCGACAAAGATGGTGTCGTATTCCGCAATGTTCGCGGAGGTATCCGCCAGCGCGGGTCGGGAGCCTTTGTCCCTCATCTCTACCGAACTGCGGGAGCTTTTATCCTGCCAGTTGAGGTCGGCTCGTGTATAGGGGACAGCGGGTTTGATCTCATACAGATCCGCGCCTGCCGCTTTTGCCAAGTCCTTTGCGACGCGTGCGGTGGTGCCGCTCGCCGAAAAATAGGCTACTAAATTTTTGCTCATGATCGTTCTCCTTACGATTGATTCGGTTGAGATTGCCACAGCTCTTACGAGCTTCGCAATGACGTTTGATAGTAAATTATGACAGGTTCAGACCCTTGATCCATGCCGCGATGTCGGTGTCGGCGCTCAGGCGATCGCCCTCGATCCAGTTGCCGGTTCCGGCGCGCTCGGCAAGATTCTTGCCGCTCGAGCCGATGCCGGAGCCGCCGGAGGTGCAGAACGGGATCATCGTCTTGCCGCTAAAGTCATAGCTTTCCGCAAAGGTATCCATGATGCGCGGTTCCTCGCCCCACCAGATGGGGTAGCCGACGTAGATAGTGGTGTAGCCGTCGAGCGAGATCTTCTCACTGCCGATCTCAGGACGGACGGATTTGTCGTTTTGTTCGGTAGTGGTACGACTGGTCTTGTCGTTCCAGTTCAGATCCGCTTCGGTATAGGGCTGCGCCGCGAGGATCTCATAGGTGTCCGCGCCGGTCGCGTTGGCGATCATCTGTGCCACGCCCTTGGTGGTGCCTGTCGCGGAGAAAAAGACTACCAGCGTTTTGCCGCCGGATACAGTATCGGTCGCGTCAGCGGCGTTGGCTGCTTTTGTTTCGTTCTGCTGTGTATCGGCAGGTTTTGCTTCTGTCGCCGCAGCCTGTGTTGCGGGAGCCTGTGTTTCCTTGCTGTTTGTCTGACTGCCGCACGCGGCGAGGGAGAACAGCAGGATAATTGCTAAGAAGAAAGCGAGTGTTTTTGTCAGTTTTGCAATGATCGTCATGCTAAATCCTCCTAAATCAATTCGTTATAGGTTGCCGGATCGACAGCCTCCATCCATTCGGTGGACGCGTCGTCGCCGGTGATCTCAAGCGCAAGGTGCGAGAACCATGAATCGGGCGCCGCGCCGTGCCAGTGTTTTACTTCGGCGGGGATGTTGATGACCGTGCCGGGCGTGAGCTCGACCGCTTGTTTGCCCCATTCCTGATAATATCCTCTGCCGCCGACGCAGATCAGCATTTGACCGCCGCCGCACGAGGCGTGATGGATGTGCCAGTTGTTGCGGCATCCCGGCTCAAAGGTCACGTTGTAGATCGGTACCTGCTCGGTCGAGACCGGGGCGAGATAGCTTTGACCGACAAAGAACTCGCCGTAGGGATTCGGCTCTCCGATGGGGAAGAAGAT
The DNA here is from genome assembly GCA_900320995.1 of uncultured Eubacteriales bacterium. Classification (GTDB taxonomy): domain Bacteria; phylum Bacillota; class Clostridia; order Oscillospirales; family Acutalibacteraceae; genus Ruminococcoides. The sequence continues at coordinate 6,846 of ONUI01000044.1, read as the reverse complement.
CTCGTTTTGGTATTTGTCCTTCTCGCTCAGAGCGGGAGTTGGTTCGTTCCAGATATCCTTTGCCAAACGGAATACCGCCCAGCCCTTCGGCCAGCCCACATACATCGTGGCGTGGGTGATGATCGCGGAGATCTCTTCCTTGGTTACGCCGTGATTCTTTGCGTTTTGCAGATGATACGCAAGGGATGAGTCGGTGACGCCCGACGCCATCAGCGATACTACGGTGATGATACATTTTGTTTTGACGTCGATCGCCGCTTCATTCCACACTTCACCGAACAGGACGTCGTCATTTAGATGCGCGAACGCGGGGGCGAATTCGCCGAGCTGTTCTCTGCCGGCGGTTTGTACGATCTTTTCTTTCATGTCGCCTTACTCCTTTATGTAACGTTTATCCCGGTCGGTGATCCCGTTTTCATCCCTGATGAACCGTTCTACCCGCATATGCAGGTCGTATTTCTCGCGCAGCGCGGCGATGGTTTTCATTATCGGGGACGCGTGATGACGGTCGAGGGACGCTTGATCCTCCCAGCAGTCGATCAGCAGAACGGTCTCGGGATCGTTCATCGGGACAAAGTATTCGTATCGCAGATTGCCCTTTGCGGCACGGATTTGATCGGCTGTGCCGGTCTTTTCCATCTCGCGCGCAAAGTCCTGTGCACTGCCGTTTTTGCCGGTGTAATAGATGTTGACGGTGATCATATCATCCCTCCAGCAGCTTTTTGGCGCAGATGTAGGCGAGGTCGTGGATGGAATAATACGTATAGCCTACATTTGCTTGATCCATAGCCGCTTTCTGCTTTTCGGTAACGACCGTGTAGGGATAGATACCGTAGATGAACGGGAAGAAGGAATAGAGGAATTCACGGCGCGCCGTATCGTCCATATCGGGGCAGAACTTTTGCAGGAGGTTGTCGACCGCCTTCAGCGAGCTGCCGTAGGCGACCTTGAATTCAACGAGCCTTTCCTCACGGCTGTTTTCCTCCATATCATAGAGGTTCATGCTCATCAGCTTGAGTAACAGCGCGCGCTTTTCCAAAGAAGCTGCCAGCGCGTCGGCGATCTCATCCTTTGTCATGCACTGATGTCGGTCGGATATGTCGTTCAGATCATCGACCCACAGCTCATATTCCTTTTGCAGGATCGCGAGGAAGATCTCTTCCTTTGTCTCAAAGTAATTGTAGATCGACGCGCGGGAAAAGCTGGTGGATTCCGCGATCTTCATGATCGTGATATCCTTGAAGCTCATATCCTTGTACAGCGTCTTGCACGCGGAGATGATCTCTTCCTTGCGCGCGTTGGTCAGTTCGGGAGAACCTTTTGGCATAATATCACCTGTATTCTTATTCTGACACCGTGTCAGTATCTATATCATACTCCTGTTCTGACACAATGTCAATATGTTTTTCAAAAATATTTTTATTTTATTCAAATGTATGTTTATTGCAAAAAGCTCCTTTTTGATGTACCATGTACGTATATGAAAACTTTACACCCAATCGAACAATAGATATGGCGAAAAAGGAGTTATGATGAAAGCAAAGGAATTGATCGATCAACTCAATCACAGCGGGTTAGATGAAAAACTCTCGCTGCTGTACGGCGCGGACGCTGACGTCCTCGATACACAGCGTCGCCGATATACCGAGGCGATCGAGCGCTTTACGAAAATATTCCCCGATCGTGAGGATATCCATCTGTTCTCCGCGCCCGGAAGAACGGAGATCGGCGGCAACCATACCGACCACCAGCGCGGATGCGCTTTAGGCGCGGCGGTCGATCTGGACGTTATCGCTGTCGTCGCCTTCCATGATGAGGGCGTGATCCGCCTGAAAAGCGAGGGCTACGGCATGATCGAGGTCGACCTTTCCGATCTCGAGATCCATGAAAATGAAAAAGGACGATCCGTCGCGATCGTGCGCGGTATCGCCGCGCGCTTTGCGCGGATGGGTGTGAAGATCGGCGGCTTTGACGCGTATTCTGTGTCGGACGTTCCGGCGGGCAGCGGCTTGTCATCCTCCGCCGCCTTTGAAACGCTGGTCGGCACCATCATCGATATAAAATATCACAACGGTAAAACTGGTGAGATCGGGATCGCCAAGATCGGACAGTATGCCGAGAACGTCTATTTCGGCAAGGGCAGCGGTCTGCTCGATCAGACGGTCAGCTCCGTCGGCGGATTCGTATTTCTCGATTTCAAAGATCCCGAGAAGCCGATCGTCGAAAAACACAGCTTTGATTTTGCAAAGGCGGGGTACGATCTGTGTATCACCGACACCAAGGGCAGTCACAGCGATCTGACCGATGATTATGTCGCTGTGCCGAACGAGATGAAGCAGGTAGCGGCATATTTCGGAAAGGACGTATTGCGCGAGGTGGATGAGAAGGAATTTTTTCGATCTATCCCGGCGCTGCGCGGCAGGTGCTCCGATCGCGCGATCCTGCGCGCCATGCACTTTTTCGGCGAGAATCAACGCGCTGTCGCGGAGGCGGACGCGCTGGACAAAGATGATCCGGAGCGGTTTTTCGCGCTCTACCGCCAAAGCGCCGCATCCTCTGCCAATCTCCTGCAAAATCTGTACTCCGCAAAAAAGCCTCTTGAACAGGGGATCCCGCTGGCGCTCGCGGTCAGCAAATCGGTTCTGGGGAACGACGCGAGCGTCCGTGTGCACGGCGGCGGCTTTGCCGGAACGATCCAGGCATTCGTGCCGCATGAAAAAACCGAAGCCTACCGCGAGAACATGGAAGCCCTCTTCGGCGCGGGGAGCTGTCATCTGCTCCGCTTCCGTCCCGTCGGCGGCGTCAAGATCGTATAAAAAAGCCTTCCCTCAAGGGAAGGCTTCGTCTTTATTTAAAGATCTTGCGGATGAAATTATACATGCATACACGCCAAAAGTCGGAATCATGTCCGAAGCCTTCCACATAGTCATACTGATAACCGAGACCCATATCGCGGAAAACCTCGCTGTAATATTTTGTAGCGCGGATATTGTACGGATCCTCACTGCCTACGGCGAGATAGAGGTAGATCGGCATGGTGTCCTGCGTCGGCTGCGGCAGCGTTTCAAAGTACGGGATCGACCAGTAGCTGTTTTTGTAATAACTGCTGACGGGGATCACATTGCCGTCGGGTGCAATGCCGGCGATATAGCCGATCCGATCGAGCCATTGAAAGCCTGTGCAAAGGGATTTTGCGCCGCCCTCGGATACGCCCGCCACGGCGGTGTTTTCACGACCTTCGGCGACCGCATAATGCGACTTCATGTACGGCATGAGGTCAACGGCGATATCATCCACCGTCTTGTCGTATGCCGCCCGCATCCCATAGCCGTCGAGGTCATCCTTGACGCTCTGCTTGCCCGTGTACATATCTACGCCGACGATGATCATCGGCTCGGCAAGGCCCTCACGGTATAAATTACCGTACAGCATATGCAGATAAGAATCCTCGTGCAGGTGTCCGGTGTAGTCGCCGCCCCAGCCGTGGATCATGTACAGCACCGGATAGGCGCCGTTTGCGTCATAGCCCGGCGGGAGCAGGATGTTGACGCGCTTATCGTCGTCGGCAGTTGTCGAAAAATAGGTGACGTCGGTCAGCAGTGTGCCGTAATCGGTACCGCTCTGTCGCTCGAACCACGCGGAGCTGAGATCGTATTCATTCGCTGTTGTGTGAGGATCGACGGCGGGCTTCTTCTCCGTCGGCGCGGGCGCGTCGGTTTGTGCGGGCGCATCGGTTGCTTCGGGCGCGTCGGTCTGTGCGGGTTTTGCCTGTGTGGGCGCATGAGTCGCGGGCACGGTCGCTTGTTCTGCAACCGCCTGCGATTCCTGTTCATCCGCGGTGGCGGTGTCGCTCTTTGAGCAAGCCGCGATGCCGAGCGATAACGAGAGTACAAGCAGCAGGATCAATAGTTTTTTCATATTATCACACCTTTCGGGGAAGGGTTTCGCGGGATATCTCCCGTAGATTTTACTGTTTGAGTTTATTCTGACATTGTGTCAGTAACTATACTATACACCTGTTCTGACACAATGTCAATATACTTTTTGAAATTTTTATCAATAACAGTCACACTGATCTATTAACCTTTACGATATAAAAAAGGGGAGCTGTCGCATTAAGCGCGACAGCTCCTATTTTTGCATTATTTCACGATCAGATCATTCAGGTCTTTTTCTTTATTGAGTACATTCAGGTCGATGTATGTTTCGCCGCCGCTGTAGCCCTCCAGCTTTCCTCTGTTAAGATACTGCCAGATATACCAGTCGCCCTTGTAGTTCCAGCTCAGCGGGGTATACAGGCTCGAGATCCACATTTTGTAGTCACCGGAAAAGTCCTGTAGGTATTGATTGTAGATATCCGCTCCGGTATAGATCATGGGCTTTACGCCGTAATGTGCTTCCAGCGTATTCAAGAAAACGGTCAGCTCGCGGATCACATCCTCTTTGGCGGGCGGGTTTTTCTTTTTGTCGCCGTAGTATTCCACATCGACTACGGGCATGAGCCGCCCTTTGAGGTCGTCTCCGACCGAATTGATATAGTTTTCCGCTTGTGAGCTTCCGGGAGTATCATAGGAGAAAAAGTGGTAGGCGCCGGACGGTAAGCCTGCTTTCTGCGCGTTTGCCCAGTTGGCGGCAAACTTTTCATCCTGATGCGTGCTGCCCTCTGTCGCTTTCATATAGACAAATGCGATATGCTGCTCTTTGAGCTTCTGCATATCGACGTCCGCCTGATAAGAAGAGAGATCGACACCGATCGTGCTGTTGTTTTTATCAACGAACCATTCGTTGATGAAGATGACCTTCGTTTTCGCCAAAACAAACACCGTCAAAAAAGCGATGACCAGTACGGAAATTATAGCAATCAGGATTATCAGAACCTTTTTCATGATGAACCTCCCTTTGCGTTCAATCATTTCGATATATAAAGTATACATTAATATATATAAAGAATCAATATCTCCGCTGTAAATACGACGAGATAAAAAAATCAAATAAATCTTAAAAAATTGAAATTGTCATAGTTTTTGTTGTTATTCTGTTGTAGTGCGCCTACTATACTTTAGTCACAGTCAAGGGAAAACAAAATGAAAAAAAACAAAGGTAAACCCCTCGACCAAATCAATCTCAATATCATAAGGAAAAGGAGCAATTATCATGACTAAGAATAACAATAACAAACTCGCTATCATCAACCAAACCAATACAAACAATAATGACAATAAAGGAGGAAGAAATGAACAGCTTAAAGGTGATCAACAGCAACATCGACACCAAGGATTTCCGCTTAGAAGCAGACAGCATTCGTGACGACTACAGCAATGCTCTCACCATGATCAAACGACACAGCGATAACATCACCCGATCCGGCGAAGGCGTGATCGACGACAAGACATACGGCGCATACAAGGCGATCCTCGCAGAGAGCTCCTGCAACATCGCGAGCTTGGAAAAGAACTTCAACAAGATGAAGGAATATGTACTCGGCGAGCGTCACAGCACCGATAAGAAGAGCGCATATGAGACAACAACAGATTACCTTTACAAAAAGGTAATGGAAGGCTACAAAGAGACTCATAACTGGAAGGACTCCACAGACTTCCTCAAGATCGTGAAAAAGGACATCAACGGCGAGATCAGCAGCATCCACTTTGAGGCTGAGGTAGACTACCTCACCATGCTCGTCCTCAACAACATGGCTTACAAGGTAAGGGAGTACGAGGTTCAGAAGGGTATCTATAAGCCCGCTGAAGGCGAAAAGCCCTATGCGTATTACCAGAACTTTGAAACCGACCTTTCCACAGCAATGGGCAAGTTCAACGACGCATACAAAAAGGTGATCGACGCCAACAACAAAGACGGCAAGATGGTACAGGCTGTCGTTACCCTTGCAGAGCCCGTTGACGGTATTCAGGAAAAGGGCTTCCGCTCATATGCAGAGGCATGGGCACAGGCAAGCTCTACCAACAAGAACTTTACGATCGAGCTGCGCGACGACATCAAGTCCGTAAAGGACAAGGGCTTCAACGTAGACGGTCTTGACAAAGACAAATACGGCTTTACACCCGGCGGAAACTTCCACGTGAAGGACGGCCGCACGATCACTGTCGATCTCGGCGGATACACGATCGACAACACCGCTTGCTCCAACCTTTCGACCTTCGGATTTGAGAGCAACAGCACCCTCATCATCAATAACGGCACCATCAAGGGCGGCGAAAACGCACTCAGAGCAGACGGCAGAACAAAAGTACACATCAAGGCTGACAAGCTGACAGTCACCGACACCGCATGGGCAGGCATCTATATGGGCGTACACTCCATCGGAGTCCATAACGCAAAGGATATGAAGCTCGAGATGACCAACTGCACCGTCAAGAACGCAAAGCAGGAATCCGGTCTGCGTGTACTTCCTTACGATTCACAGATCACTTTGACAAACTGCACTTTTGAAAACAACCAGAGCACTTACAGCGGCGGCGCGATCTATACCGATACGACCAACGAAGCTGTGATCAAGGATTGCACCTTCAAGAACAACAAGGCTAACAACGGCGTCGGCGGCGCGATCGCAGCAAACGGTGTTAACGTTACCGGCAGCAAGCTGAAGGTGACAGGCGGTCTCTTTGAAGGCAACGTAAGCAACAAAACGATCGTAGACAGATATGTTCGTACACCTGAAGATTTAAAGAAGGGTGCCGGCGGCGCGATCGCTTGCGACAACCTTACCGCGGACGGCGTGACCTTCAAGAACAATTCCTCTAACGACCAGGCAGGCGCGATCTTCATCGGACCCGGAATGTCATATGACCGCTCCTACTTCAAAAACAGCATCACCAACTGCACCTT
>ONUI01000107.1 GCA_900320995.1 uncultured Eubacteriales bacterium | reverse complement strand
GATTCTTTTTCTTTTCTTCCATTGATATTCTCCTTTCATCAATCTATTTTTACTTAATCAAAATCATTGATTAAATAATCAGATAAGCTAAGGTACCAAAGAACGCTACGATCGCCAGAACGAACACGATGTGACTCCACTTTTTGTCGAACAACAGACCGACAAATTCTCTGAGAAAAGCGTTCGGGAAGAAATAGGGCTTTGTCTTTGCGGAAATACCTTTGGCGTCTTCCATCTCGCTTTTCTTTGCCATGATGTAGCCGCGGAACACATGATAGCTCGAGGTCGCGAACGCGATCTTCTTATCCTCGCTGTTGGACAAGCCGTCGATGACCTCTTTGGAGTACTTCATATTCTCGAGGGTGCTTGTACTCTTGTCCTCACGCGCGATGCGATCTTCAGGGATACCGATACTCTTGAGATAATTCTCCATCGCTTCGCCCTCGGAGATCACCTCATCGGCGCCCTGTCCGCCCGAGGGGACAAAGACAGCGTGCTTGCCGTTGGTGCGATACTGCTTTTTCTCAAAGGCGACAGCACTGTCGACACGATCCTTGAGCAGCGACGTGAGCGTTCCGTCGCCGCGGATCGCACAGCCGAGGATGATGATGTAGTCGCGATCCATCGGCACCTTGTACTTGGTCGCGAGGAACGAGCACATGACCGTGGAGATAAACATACACTCCAGATAACCGATAACGTAAACCAGTACCATCAGGATCAGATTATATATCTTATAATTGTCCCCTCCGCTGCTGAAGCTGTCATACGGGATGAAGTAGAACCCTAACGTCCACAGTGTGCCTAATGCCCAAATGACCGCGAAAAAGATACCCAGCGCGTTGACGGGGCGATACCCCTCGTGCTTCATCAGCCAAATATTGCTGATCGCCAAAAGGATCGAGAGCAGCAACATCAGCGGGAACAGAATGATCAGCATGATCGTGCCCGCGCCCGTGACCAGCATCAGGAAATCGCCGATCGAAAGCGTCGGCCAGTTGATGAGGTAATAGATGACATACGCCAGCAGGATCGCGTTGAAGATACTCAAGCCGCCGCAGGCTATCATCGAATATGAGAATTTGCCGTGTTTGCGGTAATCGATGTACATCCAGAGCATCATGATCTCCGCCAACACCAACAAGACGATGATCGAGATGATCACAACCTTATCGCCGTTGAAACGGACCGAGCCCATGGTATGGTCGATGATCGTGTCGAACTCGTTGACCTCCAGATTGAACACCATCGGATCCATCTTTGTGTCACCAACGCTGTAGCTGATCAGTACATCTGTCTTACCGCGGTTATCCGATCGAAAATCCGCCACGAGCTCACCCTTTTCGGTTCGCACATTGACAAATTCCACGACGTCGTCATCCTTGACGTCGACCACAACATTTTTGGTGGTTCCGTCCTCCGGATAAAAGTTCGTGTGCAGGGTATAATCATCGCCGACCGTCCAGACATACGCGAACGCAAAAACGATCACGGCGATGATGATGATATTCAGGATCAAAAATCTTTTGTCCCTCTTCTTTTTTACTTTTTTTATTCTTTCTTTCATCTTTTTTTGTCACCTCAAAACTCCCAAAGCTGTATGCGGAACTGCCGCTTGTCACCGTTTACAGCTCAATCTGATTTATTATAACACAAAAAATCAGCGTTGTCATTCCCTAATTTGCAAAAATCCGCAATAAAATAAGCCTTTTCTCAACGATGAAGAAAAGGCTTTTGTTGATTCGGTGATTTGATATTTCTTTACTTGACGTCTCGTTTTTTGAACATGATATATGTCAGACTCAGGAAAAGCGCGATGAATGCGACGGCTACGATGATCGCGTTGAGCACCAGATCGCCTGTGATCGCGTTCACGGAGCCCATCAAGGAATCGGGCAGGTAGTCGCCTACGCTGACGTTCTCGACCTTGAAGAGCGCCGAGATACCCGAATTGATACCCAGATAAAGCAGTGACAGCGCGCCTGTCGAGAAAACCACCGCCATGATGATCGCGAGGGTCTTGTTTCTCATGCCGACCGCGAAGAACATCAGGATCGTACAAATGGACAGGGATAACAGCCATTTGAGCAGCAGTGTCAGCACACCGCCCCCTATCGCGTCATCCATGACAAGACCGCTTGTCGCGGCTGACGCAAGGACAGCGGACAGCGCGGCAACGAGGAAGAACACCAGGTTATGGATACCGATCATGATGGATTTCGCGAAGACGATACTGCCTCGGTCGAGCAGCTGTCCCGCGATATTCTTGATGTAGCCTCCCGAAAAATCCAAGTACATAAACGATACCGCCGAGATAAAGATCGGTATCATCAACAATTCCAGCGCAAAGGGAGAAGCGAGGATGGCGGAAAGGTTTGTCGCAGTCATCTCCTGCCCTAAAGCAGAAGAGGCAAGCGGCAGTGCAGCGAGAAGCAATGAGTTGAGCGCAAAGGTCACGATCAATAAAACGATAAACAGCCTGGATGTTCTGAGCTTATACCATTCCATTTTTAATAAATTAGTCATCATGCTTCCCTCCCGTCAGGCTGAGGTAGTAATCCTCCAGCGAAATATTGGTTGTATGGATCTCGTCGACCGCTAAGCCTGCCGTTACCAGCGCTTTATTGATCGCCGCGGTCTGATCCAGATGCTCGTCGATCCGTATTTTGCTGCCGCTGAGCACCGCGTTTTCGATCCCGAGCGAGCGGATAATCTCCATCGCCTTCTCGTTATCGTCGGTGTTGACGGTGATATACTGTCCGCAGCGGCGTTCCAGCTCTTCACTGGTGAATTCCTGGATCAACTCGCCGTTGTTGATGATCCCGAACGAATCCGCTACCTTGCCGAGCTCCTCGAGGATATGGCTGGACACCATCACGGTGATCCCTTTTTCATCCCGGAGCTTTTCGAGCGTCTCTCTGACCTCGGCGATACCCTGCGGGTCAAGACCGTTGATCGGCTCGTCGAGGACAATGAGCTTCGGATCTCCCGCCAGCGCGAGGGCGATGCCGAGGCGTTGGCGCATTCCCAGTGAGAAGGAGCCTACCTTCTTCTTTCCGGTATCCGCCAGACCCACCGTTTTCAGCAGACCGTCGACATATTCTTTGGAGTAACAGCCCATCGCGATACATTTGATCCTCAGGTTATCAAACGCCGAGCGATTGTTGTATACGCCGGGGCTTTCGATCAGCACGCCGACCCCGCGGCTTTGATCGCCGTGGATCTCATAGCTGCCGCTCGTCGGAGAGGAAAGCCCGCTGATCATCCGCATGATCGTCGTCTTGCCGGCGCCGTTCCTGCCGATCAGTCCGTAGATCTCACCCTCCCGGATATGGATATTGATGTTGCCGGCGGCGATTTTGTCGCCGTATTTCTTCGTCAGATTTTGTGTTGTCAGTATTGTGTTCATCATCATCTCTCCTTTCTTCCGATTACAAAATGATCTATCGTCTCAGAGAGCGCTTCTCTCTGTTATACTCCTATGATAACATATATACCATGACAAAACCATGACAAATGCGTCGTGATCAAAAAACAAGATATTTTTGCATTTTTTTCGTGACAAACGATTCGCCATGATGTATAATGGTTTAAACTATACGCGTATTACACGGGAACGGAGGATGAAGATGAACAGTATCCAGATCAACAACGAGGTCAACCTGACCTATCCCGACGGCTTCGACTTGATGGGTGAAGAAGAGCTGATCCGCTATTTCCGTACACCCGCCGACCGCTGGGGCGTGTATAACGCCGATAAGCACATCATTCTTTCCGTCAACTGGAAAAAGGCGGGATTTAAGTACCTTTTCACCGACGCCGAATCCTATATGATCGAGGTAGAAGCCTTTCTCCACCGCAATCTGCTCAACTACCAGCGCGTCACCGATTACAAAATGAAGATCGGCAAGAAAAAGGCATATGCCATCCGCTTTGAATACCGGGTCAAGGACGCGGCGCTGGTACAGGTCTGCGATCTGGTCGCGTTCAAATATAAAAAGCATTTTTATTCTGTTTATTATGTCACCCGCAAGGTGAACGCGAGCGCGAATCTCCCCGCGTTCCAAGAAGTGCTCAATTCCATTACCCTCAAATGATCATGACGGTTGCTGACATTCTCCGATAATCGGGCTCTCGTTCGATTATCGGATTGTTTTATCGATCTCGTTGCGAATCACGATCCCAATCTATGAAAGAAAGGAGCATCCTCATGCGCCTGATGCCCGCTTTACCGGAAAGTATCTTTGACGTTTGTTATCTGGTTTTTGCCATCGTCAGCGGTATCCGTCTGCTCAAATACGCCAACGGCAGAAAGGACATCCGCCTGTTCGGCTGGATGGCGCTGATCCTCGGCTGCGGCGACGCGTTTCATCTGGTACCGCGTATCCTCAACTACTGGATCGAGGGCGACTTCACCGCCGCGCTCGGTATCGGTAAGCTCGTCACCTCCGTCACGATGACCGTCTTTTATCTGCTGATGGAGTACGCGCGGCGCGAACGCTATCATATCAAAGGCGAAAAGCCGATCCTCATCATCCTGTGGGTCTGCGCGATCAGCCGTATCGCCCTGTGCTGTTTTCCGCAAAACGGCTGGACGAGCACCGAGCCGTCCCTGCTGTGGGGACTCCTGCGCAACATCCCGTTCGTCATCATGGGCGTGATGACCGTGATCCTCTGGCTGCGCTCAGCAAAGCAGGATAAGCCGCTGAAATGGATGTGGCTGGCGGTCACGCTGAGCTTTCTGTTCTATCTGCCCGTCGTGCTGTGGGCGCAGGCGATCCCCCTGATCGGTATGCTGATGCTCCCGAAAACCTGTATGTACATCTGGATGATCGTCATGTTCCGAAAATCCGCCCAAAGATAAACTCAACCCCGCTGTCATAAACAGCGGGGCTTTTCATATTCATTGTCATTGCGAAGCCCGACACGCGTGTCGGGGCTGTGGCAATCTCAACCTATATTATTCCGTCTGCCATACGACCAACAGCTCGCCCTGTCGGACGGAGATCGTCGCCTCTTTGCCGACAAAGGCATTGCTCACGCCGATATGCGAGGTACATTCGATCGTACGATCCTCAACCTCATAATCCAGTCCGCGAATATTCACTCCCTGCGCGGTACCGCCAAGGGCGAATACCGAAACCCTGCCGCTCTCACGCGCTTCAAACGTGAATGAGGATCCATGCAGCACGGTGAAGGAATATTCCTCGCCGATCATCAGCACCCTTGCGCCGCGGCGGGCGATATCGTGCGCGATCACGACGTTGGAAAAGGTGTGATCCAACGCGCCGCCCACAGCACCGTAGATGATGAACTCCGCGCATCCGCGCTCAAAGCCCTTTTCCACGGCATAGCCTACATCGGTCATGTCCTTACGGACAGGCAGGGTGACGACGTTTTCCGCGTCGGGGATCCTGTTGAGAGAATCGAAATCCCCCACCGCAAGGTCGGGATCGATCCCCAATGACAGCGCCGTGTCATAGCCCTTATCGGCGGCGATGATGAAGTCGCCGGACTCAGGCTTGATCGGCAAACAGCTCACTTTCAGCGCGCCGAAGATAAAGCATCGGTTCATCCCATGACCTTCTTTCCGTGGTTTTTCGGTGGA
>ONUI01000037.1 GCA_900320995.1 uncultured Eubacteriales bacterium | reverse complement strand
CTGTTTTTCACAACGCCGTTTTCCACCACAGCGATATCCTTGCCGTCCGCGTCGGTGATACTTCCGTTGAACGCCGTATCATCGGACGCGCTGACATAGACGCGGCGGTAGCCCGCCAGCTGCGCAGGGGTAAGAGCGGTATAATCATCATAGTAATGATCCTCCGTCTTGAGCCATGAAATGATGATCTCGTTCGCATGGTCGACAGAAAGATTCGACAAATTACCGATCAGCGTTGCGGCAGCTCTGATCTGCTCGTTGTTAGGATTCAGCGCTCTGTGCTCATCACTCTGCCAGATGTTGCCGAAGATCAGGTGAGAAAGAAAATGGGTCAACGCAAGGCATGATTCTGTATCGGTCACGCTGTCCAGCTCCTCCTGTGTCGCGCCGGAAGCAGTCATCGCGCCTTTCAGCACATCGCCGAGGAATCCGGCAGCGTATCCCTTGACCGTATCAGCGTCGAGAAGCAGGAAGGTGGCGAGTAAAACAGACGCTTTGGCAAAAGCCGCCGCGTTGATACCGGTATTGCCGGAATCATTTCTGCTTGCGACGATTCCCGCAAGTTGCGTTACGATTTGTCTGATCTGTTCCGCGGTAAAGTCCTTTTTCCCTTCATCTTTTTTAAGAATAAAGTAGGTATACAGCGCCACCGCGAGATACAAGCTCTTTTCGTTGCCGGTGATCGACGCCGTCATTGCGGCACTCTCATCGCTCGACAGTGATCCATAGTAAGCGATCAGATCCGATAACGGCTGTTCATAGGTCCTCGCGTATTCTTCTCTGCCGCCGGTGGTCTGAGTCAGATAGGTACATAATCCCTGCAAATACACCTTCGCGTCGTTCGGGATATAGGAGTTGTTATCATCCACAAGACCGATCGAACCATTCACGAGACCGAGTCTTTTAGGATGGAAGTATTTGGGGTTGACAGAAGTGGTATATTCCGAATAGACAGACTCGTTGGAGATCGCGAGATTAGCAAGCATCTTATCGTAATTCTCCGCTTGATACAATACGCGGTCGGTGCCGCAGCGCGCAAATCCCATATCCACAGGCGCCATTGCGGCGGCAAGATCAGTCTCCAGATAGCCGTTGAAGATACCGGCGTATTTCTCGTTGCGCGGATCGTTATCAACATCCGCCGCGCTCGGTGTACCGCAAGTATAAGCATAGAGGTTGTCGGACGTCAGAGCGACGGTATCACCCAAATATCCCTGAGGGTCGTCGATCAGCTTTGCCGCGATCAGATCAGCGATCGCGGCGCCGCGGCTGAAGCCGGTCGTCCAGACCTTGATATCGCCGCTGATCGCCTTTTGCGCGATATAGTCCTTTGCGAACGCAAGACACTTTTCGGCGCCGGTATCAAATCCCGTGGCATTACCGTCGGCGCCGAGGACAAAGTTATTGCCCCATTCCGCCTCATAATTGGCACTGCGCGGCAAGATGACCAGAAGCGTATACGGTTTACCGTTCTCGATGATCTGCTTTTGCGCACAGGCTACGCCCATCGTATTCTTGGTGGGCTTGACGGTATAATCATGGTTGTAGGATATCCCGGAAAAACCGGTATCCTCCAAAAACGCGACCGCGTTACGACTCTTGTTCCGATAACCCTCTTCCGTAATGGGCTCTCTGGTACTGCCGACCGATGCGGTCGCCAGTGCAAAGCTCAGAGTAGCGAGGTGCTCATCAAAGTCCCTGCCGGATTTTTTGAAATAATCATCCGTATAGGTATAGACCTCCACGTGCTCTTCGCCGGGATTAACCTCACCGATACCGGGATGATAATAGAAAGCGCCTTTGTAGTAGGTGCTGTCGGAATCGGGCGCTGTGCCTTCGGCAGAGACGCCGATCACACAAACAGAACCCGCCATGATAACAGAAAGCAAAACCGCAAGGGCTTTTCTCAACATTCTTTTCATCAAATCATCCTGCCTTTCTGAAAACCCATCATCCGATCCTTCGTTTGCCGAACAGTCAAGCGGCTCACGGGGAAACCGATGTTTTTCATCAAACTATTGATTTAAATATAACATGATATCAGATATTTTTCAATATCGCGGTTCAAGTTTTTTCCGATATGAAAGAGTTTTCGGTATCACTAATCACAAATCCGCTTGTATCATGTTGACGAAGATGATATAATAGATTTATCAAGCACAAAACAACGCTTGTATTCTTCCGCTAAACGCTTTGATTCTTAAACGGAGGTTATTATGTATTGTACGAAATGCGGTCGGTATCTGCCTGAAGGCTCACGATTCTGCAACGACTGCGGAACCTTACAACAACCCACAGCGAAACAGCAGATCGCTCCAGTACAGAATACGCAGAACACAAATCAAAATGCTCAACCGCCGGTCACGGTACCGGTCAATCCGGCTCCGGTCGGCTCTATGCCGGTACAAAACCAAGCTCATAACGGCATCATGTGTCCGAGGTGTCACAGCACCAATGTGAATGTTCAGGTGATCAATCAGGTCCAATTACAGAATGTCCATCACGGATGCGCGTGGTGGCTGTTCGTCGGCTGGTGGTGGATCCCTGTCAAATGGATCTTTTTCACCGTGCCCGCGCTGATCATCAAGCTGTTCAAGCCTAAGAAGCAAAGGATCGTCAATCACATGCACAGCACGGCAGTCTGTCAAAATTGCGGTCACAACTGGAGAGTATGATCATACCCGGTCTGTCAATGAGGACAGATCGGGTTTTTCATTTCATCGCACAGCAACACATTTCATTTTTATCTTGTCTTTTTCGATATAGATGATATAATATAAAATGGTTATATATGCGGAGAATGAGTATTGTGATCATTTATCCGCAGCCAATACAATAAAGGATCCGTCGACTACTATGAAACTAGAAGATTTACGATTCTACGGCGAGTTCGCGCCGAAGCTCGAAGAAATAGAACAGCTGTTGATGCGCGAGATTCAGGCGATGCTCGACAGCATCAGCACCGATCCCGAAACAGCGCTTGCGGAACACATCAAATGCCGCGTCAAAAGCGCGGACAGTCTGTGCGAAAAGCTCAGAAGATTTGAGCTGGAAGAAACCGCTGATTGCGCGATCAAAAACCTGTCCGATATCGTAGGCGTTCGCGTCATCACACATTTTGTCGGTGACATCTATACCGTCCTTGAGCTGATCGAGAAAAACGATCACTGGAAGGTCGTCACCGTCAAGGATTATATCGCCAACGCCAAGCCCAACGGATACCGCAGTCTGCACGTTCTGCTCAACCTCCCCTTCGGCGTCGGCGGTATCGACGCCATCAATGTCGAGATCCAGCTGCGCACGATCGCGATGGACTGCTGGGCAAGTCTGGAGCACCAGCTCAAATACAAGAAGCATATCAAAAACACGGCTCTGATCGTGGACGAGCTCAAGCGCTGTGCCGATGAGATGGCGTCCACCGATCTGTCGATGCAAACGATCAGAGATCTGATCCAAAAGGGGTAAACGATGAAGGTACTTTACGCAGAAGACGAGCGGCAGCTCTCTGTCGCTGTCGTCGAGATCTTAAAGATGGAAGGCTTTGACGTCACGCCCGTCTATGACGGTGAAGAGGCGCTCGAGGCACTGGACAAGGATTACTTTGACGCAGTCGTTCTCGATATCATGATGCCGAAAAAGGATGGCATCGAGGTGCTCGAAGCCATGAGAAAAAACGGCAACCACACCTGTGTGCTGATGCTCACCGCCAAAGCGACGCTCGACGATCGTATCGCGGGACTGTCCACGGGCGCGGATGATTATCTCTCTAAGCCCTTTGCGATGAAGGAGCTGGTAGCGCGTCTGCAATCCCTGATCCGCCGCAACAACGACTACCGCCATTCCGTCGTCAAATACGCGAACATCGAACTGAACTCCAACACCTGCGAGTTGAGATCCGACAAGGGCAGTCTGCGGCTGAACAATCCCGAGGCGGAGCTTTTGACCTACCTCGTTCACAATGTCGGCAGGATCTTCTCCGCGGAAGAGATCAACGTGGCGGTCTGGGGCGGAAAAGAAAGCCCCGAGAAGGCGGAGCTGTACCTATACTATCTGAAAAACAAGCTCAGACAGATCCACGCCGACGTTGCCGTCGTCATCGAAGATGATACCTTCGAGCTGAAAGAGGAGCTCTCATGAAAAAACTGCGAAGAAAAATCGTACTCGGTGTGTTCATCTCCGCTACCATCGTCTTTGCGCTGTCGATCCTGTTCGTCTCGATCTTTCTGAACGCGGAGATCACCCGACGGGCTGACGCCATGACGGAGCTGATCGCCGATAATCAGGGCGAAATCCCCCTAAAAAACGAAATCAACAAACCGGGTTTGTTCAGCCTCTACAGCTACAACGAGGATTCTCCCTTTCGTATGCGTTATTTCGCGGTGAAGTACGAAGAAAATGATCATGTGGTCGTCTACGTCGATCATAACGCGTCGATCGACGAGGGAAAAGCTGTCGCTATGGCGGACATCGTGAAAATGTCCAAGCTCAAAACCGGAGATTACAACGATTTTCGTTACCGCGTCAGCGATGAGAATGATATGGTCGTCTTCGTCGACTACACCTATGAGTATAACGCGGTCGATCTGCTGACGCTCATGCTCTCACTGCTGGCGGTCGTCTTTATCGTTCTAATCACCGTGGTGTTCTGGTTCCTGTCGAACCGTATCGTCAAGCCGTTTGAAGAGAACTCGCGTATGCAAAAGCAGTTCATCACCGACGCGAGCCATGAGATAAAAACACCGATCGCCATTATCTCCGCCAACGCGGAGGTGCTTGCCTATAAAAACGGCGAAAGCGAATGGCTCAATAATATCACGACTCAGGTAACGCGTATCAGCGAGCTTGTCGGAGAACTGCTCACCCTCAACCGTCTGGAAGAGGTCGATGAGATCTCCGATATCGAAGCGGTCAACCTCAGTGAAATGACAGAAGCGGTCTGCGCTGATTTCGAAGAAGTATTCCGCGTTAAAAATGTTCAAACAAGCTATGCGCTGCAACCCGACGTCACCATCAACGGCAACACCGATCAGCTCAAGCGGCTGGTCTCCGTACTGGTGGAGAACGCGTCAAAATACGTCACCGATGACGGTGAGTTCCGCATCACGCTGAACAAGGAGCTGCGCTATACGACGCTGAGTATATATAACACCTGCGAGATCGATGAGGACGCCGACTACAAGCATCTGTTCGACCGCTTCTACCGTCCCGACTCCTCCCGCACTTCTTCGACCGGCGGTCACGGGATCGGATTGTCCATCGCCAAGCGGATCACCGTCCTGCATGGCGGCTCCATCGAAGCAGTACCCAGTGAAGACGGCTTAACGTTCAATGTCAAACTGTCCAACAGGTTAAAAGCCCATCACAAAAAAGGAAGTGAAAAATGATGGGAGCGAAAACCAGACGTCTGGAAAACAATCTGGTGACGCTGGGCACCGGCGTCATTGCTTTCGGTCTGTGGGCTTTCATCAAACTGATATTGACTGTCATGCTGTTCGGCAGCGCCTATTATGAGGACGCCGGCGAAGAGGATCAGCTCGCTGTCGTGATATCGACATGGGTCATCGCCGTACTGACCGTACTGATGTATGTATGGCTGGGGATGTCCGCGCGAGCAGAGGGTAAGGGCAAGCACGTAAAGCCCGTCTACCTGTTCTTTGCCGGAATGATCAGTGTTTACGGCTTAGCGATGATCCTGCTCGAATCTTTTTATCTGATCACCGATTTTATCGATATCGATGATCCGCTCATACTGGTTATCACGATCTTCATCGATGTGACAAGGATGGTCTTTTTGATCCAGCTGATCTATTCCTCTGTTGCGCTGAGAAAGATCAGAAAACAGGCAAAATAGGAGGTCAGCGCATGAATCCGGATTTTCACTTTTATGCCGCGGGGGATTCTGTCGAGTATGACGAAGACAGATTGCGGGGTATCAATGACTTTTGCACGCTGATCAAACAGCACCGGGGAGGAAACGAAACATGAGTCGATTCCAACGGGTTCGTTCTTTCATCCTCGGCATCCTCTATCTTGTCATTTCCCTGCTATTGCTGTTATTGCCTAAGGATTCCTACGGCGTCATCACGCTCATCATCTCCTTCATGCTTCTCTTCTACAGTATCAGCCAGCTGATCTATTACGTAAGGATGGCACGACATATGGTCGGCGGAAAGATCATCTTGTGTGAAGCGATCATCATCCTTGATTTAGGCTTGTTCATCTACTCGCTCTATGATGACAGATCCCTGACCATCCTGATCTTCCTGTTGATCATCTACGCATTCAGCGGCTTTGTGGACATCCTCAGAGCGTTTGAGGAAAAAAAGAACGGCTCACACCACTGGATCCGTAAGCTGGTCATAGGACTCGCCATGGTGATCTTCGCGCTGGCGCTGGTGATCATCGGGCTGATCATGAAGAATACGATCATCCTGAAATACGGCTTCTGTCTGAGTGTTGCCTACGCGGGTATCAGAAAGATCATCACCGCGTTCAAGAAAACAGCGATCGTATATATCCAATAAACTAATATTCCTATCACTATAAAACGCAGGACGTTACCGAAACGTCCTGCGTTTTTTGATATTATTATTATGTGAACTTCTTCACCATCGTGAAACGATTGGAGCCGTCCTTGTATTCATAGGAGGTCTCATCCATCATCTTTTTGACGAGGAAGATCCCCAGACCGCCGATCTGTCGTTCCGACGCGCTGAGCGTGGTATCGGGATCGGGCTTAGCGAGCGGATCATAAGGCGTACCCTGATCGACAAAGGTCAGAGAAACAGAATCATCATTCTTTGAAAGAATAATTTCCGCTTTTCCCTTCTCCTCTCCATACGCGTAATTTGCGATATTGACAAAGATCTCTTCGACCGCCAGATCCAGATCCATCATCGTTTTGAAAGAGCACGGTGTATCGCTGAGATGCTGATGGACAAACTCATTGACCGTTTCCAGTTCAGATCTATCGGCGTCAACAACCAATCGGAAAGTTTCTTCTCCCTTCATTTCCAGACAGACAGTCGTCATATCGTCGAACTGCGGCGCGTCGCCGACAAACTCGTTGACATTCCTGATTACACCCTCGATGATACCCTGCGGGCTTTCCTCATGATACTGATTCAGCGCCTTAAGCATCCCCTTGATGCTCATCATATTGTTGTCCTTATCCGTAGCCTCAGGGATACCGTCGGTATACAGGAACAGCTTATCGCCGCGCCCAAGTGTAAATTCAAAATTATGATATTTGACTGTGTCGATCGCGCCGATGACAAATCCGTGACGGGATTTGAGGATCTCGAATTCGCCGTCCTTTCGCATAATGGCAGGATCCTCATGACCGGCATTGGCGCTGATGACCTTGCCGGTTGACAGCTCTATGAAGCCCAGCCACACCGTGACGAACATGTCCTCACGATTGCGCGGACAAACACGCTCGTTGACCAGCTGCAGTACCTCTGCAGGAGTAGCGTCATTGTGCTGTGAGATCTCATTGATCAAGATCTTGGTGACCATCATAAACAGCGCGGCGGGAATACCCTTGCCGGATACATCCGCGATCACAACAGCCAGATGATCATCGTCGATCAGGAAGAAGTCATAGAAATCACCGCCAACCGCTTTTGCGGGCGTCATGGAAGCATAGATCTCAAAATCACTGCGATCGGGGAACGCGGGGAACGTATTGGGCAGAGAATTCGCCTGGATCGCCGTCGCCAACGACAGCTCTGTTAAGATACGTTCCTTATCCGCCGTGGCGACCGTCAGGTTATCGATATATTTCAGCATATCGTCCTCCATCTTATCGATCGAGGTCGCTAATACGGAGAGCTCTTCAATATAGCTGATATCCGCGCCGAGCTTTTCACCCGGTTTGTTTTCGTTCGCGAAACGCTTTGCCTCACGGATGATCTTGTTGATCGGCTTGACAAACTGTCTGCGCATATAAACCGCGGAGATCAGGGATGAAACGAGCATCAAACCCGCCGCTGAACCCGCGATGATATACAAAAAGGGTCTGCGGGCTTCGACCATGCGATCCATCATACGCTGTACGCATAACACGGCGACGGTCTTTCCGTCGGAATCCTTCAGCGGTACCAGCGTCGTGATATGCGGCGGCGCGCCTTTCAGATTATCGGTGCGATAGATCGTACCGTAAGCAAGCGTGCCGTCATAAAGCTGACGGTAGGTTTCTCTATACTCATCGTTTGTCGTCTCATGTACCGAGCCTAACTCCCATTCGGTGTAAGGGGTATTCTTGCCGACGCAATTAAAAACGGAAACAAAATGATTATAATCAGATGTATCCACCTGAATCACATAGATCAGAGATACATCCATCTTCAGGCAATATATATCCAAAGCGTTTTTCGTTTTTTTGTAGGAATCATCATCTGCGCCGTTAGCCAGATAATCATCGATTTGATCACCGTCCACCAGCGCCGTAGCGGTATCACCCATGTGATAGGTGGTGACGTCATACTCCAGTTCAAACGCTTTCGTAAAACTGCCGTAACCGATCACCGATACCAGAATACTGAACAACAGCAACATCAGTACGGTAAAGGTGATGATATTCGCTTCAAAGTTTTTAAACAGTTTTTTGAAGACTTTCATAATCGTTCCTTTATATCAAAAAGTCAATGTATCCAGATGATCGATCGCGCGATTGATACGTTCACGGCATTCCTCTAACAGCTTTTTGCCATCCGGTGTATCCTGTTCACCGATACGGATGATCCTGCGCAGGACGCGCAGCAGTCCGATCACGGAGGCTTTCTCCTTGACCTCGTTGATCCTGTCCTCATCAGAGGTTTCGAGATACAGCTCCAGAATACGGTGCAGAAGCGGCTTGACCACGCTTTCATCCACCGACAGGAAGTTTTTGAACACGTTCGGGTCACAGATGCCGAAGCCCTCATACGCATTGTAGATGCACGCCAGCTCATAGATCGGATGACCCGTGCTGAGTGTATCCATATCGATCAACAGCGCCTCATCCTCATACTGCATGATGTTCTTGATGTGCAGATCGCCGTGCAGCATGGTACCGGTCTCGGGGATCGTCTTGATCAGCGCACTGAGCTTAGCGAAATGCTGCGGGTCAAAGCTGCTCTTTGCCTCGTCGAGCCACTGACGGGCGACGTCGCTGTGAAGCGGTATCCCAACAGGCGCCTCGGTTTCATGCAGTGTTTTTGCCAGTTCGACCGTCTGCTGCGCGACAAACTCGATCTGTGTCGGATCCTGCTGCAGCAGCTCTGCAAAGGTCCTTGCGTTGATCAGCTCAAAGATCGAGCCGTATCTCTCCCCTACCTTGACGATCCCGAAGGGGATCGCGGTGGGAATTCCAAGAATAAAAGCAGTGCGGGACATATCATGCTCCGCCTTGATATGATCGAGGGTATCCGCCTCGTTATACACCTTGACGATGGTATCGTTATCGATACGGTAGATCACGCCGTTAGCGCCCTTGCCGATGATCTTTTTTCCCGTAACGTCGATACATTTCAGCGCTCTTTCGACCGTCATCATCTCCGTAAAGCCGGTCATCTCCAATATCTCATAGACCTCGGAGCTGACGTCGACCAACGTGACGTCCCGATAGTTCTTGAGCAGCTTTAAGATGATCCGCAGACCCGCGCTGCTGATATACTCCATATCCTCGGCGTCAAGTACCAAATGATCAAAATCCGTTTTCTTGACAATATTATTGATCTCTATTTCGACCGTCGGCGCACGGTGTGAATCGATACGACCATCCAGCCAGATCGTCAAAGTACCATTATTCAGCTCTGATTTCATGTTTGACCTCCAAATATATAATCGATCAAAAGAACATACTCTCGGTATGCGGGGGTTTCGGAAAACTCCGACAGCGCGTCGGCAACGGAACGATAATACCATTCCTGTACACTCTTATCCTTTTGATGGAAGAGTTCCCACATCGCGTCGCCGCGCTCTTCAAAAATACGCAGCAAAGAACGCGCATTAGACAGCTTGTCAGAGAGCCACATGATCTTGACAGAACGATCCTGATTGGCGCGCAGACGCGTGAGCGACTCTTCTTTTCTCAGCTTCCAGCTCTCTTCGCGCGATAACTCCGCATATTCCTTTTCCGTTTCGCCATGTACGAGCTGCTCCACACGATCGCCGAACTCCCGGCGGATATCGTCAAATGTGGTATCGGTATCCTCGACCGTATCATGGAGCATCATTGCCGCAAGCACCGCGCGATCGGTTGTCAGCGTAGAAGCGATCGTCGTCGCTTCGATCGGATGCAAAATATACGGCATTCCGCTTTTTTCACGGATCATCCCTTCGTGTGCGCGCACCGCAAAGATGATCGCTTTTTCTAATAAATCCATTTTATCTCCTAATAATATTCTTATTCATGGTTATACTACCATGAAAACCATATTATTGCAAGTATAATAGGGATAAAATCAGGGAGCAGACCGAAATCTGCTCCCTTTTTTCACATTAATCGATTATTCG
>ONUI01000175.1 GCA_900320995.1 uncultured Eubacteriales bacterium | reverse complement strand
GAAGCGGACTGCAAGGTCTACCTCTTCTCCGACGCGGACAAGCTGCTGCGCGAGGATTCGCAGAACGCGCTGCTCAAAACCATTGAGGAGCCGCCGCAGAGCCTGTACTTCATCTTCACCGTGCAGAGCGCGAAGAGCCTGCTGCTGACCGTGCGTTCACGCGCCCACATCATGACCCTGCACCGCGAGGACGTCAGGGACGAGGATACCGAGGCGACCGCCGATAAGCTGATCGACGGCGTTGTGTCGCTCTATGAATATGACCTGCTGCACACCCTCTACACACTCAGCGATAAAGCGAGCTTGGAAGAGACGCTGTGTGTCTTTACGGAAAAGCTGCGGCAGGCGCTGAGCTTTTACAGCGGCGTGATGACCGACGATCCGTCGGTCAAAAAGCTGACCCGCAAGCTCGACCGCAGGCGTGTGATCGCGCTGATCGAGATCACAAGTGAAGCCGTCAACAGGCTCAAAACCAATGTTTACATCCAGCTGCTGACCACGTGGCTGTCATCACAATACAGGAGGATTACATGGCAGAAGTAATCGGCGTAAGATTCAAAGAAGGCGGCAAGGTATATTACTTTGACCCCGATAAAAATAAACTGAGGATCGGCGACATCGTCATCGTCGAAACCTCCCGCGGCATCGAATGCGGCGCCGTCGCGATCGCCAACAAGCAGGTCGCGGACGACGAGATCGTCCACCCCCTCAAGAAGCTGATCCGCAAGGCGACCAAGGAGGATCGCCGCCGACTGGAGGAGAATAAGCGCAAGGAAAAAGAGGCGCTGAAGATCTGTGAGCAAAAGGTCGCGGAGCACGGATTGGAAATGAAGCTGGTCGATGTGGAATACACCTTCGACAACTCCAAGATCCTGTTCTACTTCACCGCCGACGGCAGAGTAGACTTCCGCGCGCTGGTCAAGGATCTCGCGTCCGTTTTCCGCACCCGCATCGAGCTCAGGCAGATCGGCGTGCGTGACGAGAGCAAGATGCTCGGAGGCCTCGGCGTATGCGGCAGACCGTTCTGCTGTTCGTCCTTCCTCGGCGAGTTCCATCCCGTTTCCATCAAGATGGCGAAGGAACAGGGGCTTTCCCTCTCCCCCACCAAGATCTCGGGCACCTGCGGACGATTGATGTGCTGTCTGAAATATGAGCAGGAGGCATACACCGACCTGATCAAGCGTACCCCCAAGGTCGGTGCCATCGTCAAGACCCCGCTGGGCAAGGGGCTGGTCGTCGAGACCAATCTGCTCGCAAGAACCCTCAAGGTCAAGATGGACAACACCCCCGACGACGCCGCGCCCCAGTCCTTCAAGGTCAAGGACGTCCGCGTCGTAAAGGGCAACTACATCAACAATAAGAGCAACAAGAAGGGCAAAGAGAAGGATACGGAAAGCGAAGAATTGAAGAAGCTGGAAGATCAATAAACGAATAGCATAAGTAAAGGGATGGCTCCAAAGAGTCATCCCTTTTTCAGTGGTGCATATTATTGTCGGGGAGGGTCTTGACCCTCCTGTTACGTCAGTTTCAACGCGATTGAAGCGCGAAGCATATCCTTTTTTCCGTAACGCTACACTACGAGCATTGCTCGTCCGCATGGCAGAGACGTTGTGTTCCTATCTACCGTTCCCGACAACGGATACGCTCGTCATTCTCGGTACGTCGACAAGCGCCGTGCCCTACAATAGGCTTCTTCTGCTCCGCGTTTGGGTAACATATATCGGATAGGTTGCGGCGGGAGTGAACCCCCGCCCTACAATAGGTTCATCCACGACAATCACACCAACATCGCGCGCATTTTCAGCAGGATCTTCTTCTCCTTGCGGGAGATCTGCACCTGGGTGGTGCCGAGGGTGTCGGCGGTCTGCTGCTGGGTCTTGTGCCGATAATATCGCTGGATGATCAGCATACGCTCGTCATCCGACAACGCGTTGATCACCTCGCGCAGGGAGAGGTGTTCGGTCAGCGCTTCTTCGGGCGACGGCACGGGCACATCCACATATCCCTCGTCGTCCTCACCCGACAGGGACAGCACCGCCTTGGACGCGGACAGCGCCTGAGCCGCCTGATACACATCCACCCCGAGTTGATCCGCCAGTTCGGTGATCGTGATATCGCCGTCATGCCGGGCGCGGTATTGCTCACAGAGCTTTTGCGCGCGCATACTAAGCTCCTGCAGGGAGCGCGACACCTTGACGCTGCCGCCGAAACGAAAGAGCTGTTTGATCTCGCCGAGGATCACCGGCACGGCGTAGGTGGAGAACCGAAAGCCCCGGCTGTGATCAAAGCGATCCACTGCCTTGACGAGCCCGACACAGCCCGCGGAATAGAGGTCGTCATATTCGATGCCCTTGCCCGCAAAGCGATGGGCGCAGGCGTGAACCAGCCGCAGATTTTGCTCGATCAGCTCATTTCTGTCCATAGGCGCGGATGAAGTTCTTTTCGAGCGTGACGGTGGTGCCCTTGCCGACCGTCGAGCGCACCTTGACGCTGTCCATAAAGCTCTGCATCACCGCAAAGCCCAGCCCGGCGCGTTCATCGGCGGAGGTGGTATAGAGCGGCTCCATCGCCTGCTTGATGTCGGGGATGCCGACGCCCCTGTCGCGGATCTTGATGACGGCATGTCCCTTATCGGTGAGCTTCGCCTCGATGGTGACGGTGCCGAAGGTATCGGGGTAGGCGTGGACGACGGCATTGGTGACCGCCTCACTGACAGCGGTCTTGACGTCGGCGATCTCGGCGACGGTGGGATCGAGCGGCAGTAAAAACGCCGCTACGGCAGAGCGCGCAAAGCTCTCGTTGGCGCTTTTGGAGATAAAACTGAGCTTCATTTCATTGACCGTTTTCATTTCATCACCCCCAGGCTTTCCAGTCCCGACAGGACGAAGATCTTTTGCAGGTTGGGCGGCACATTGACGACCTCGAGCTTGCCGCCGAGGAGCGATATCATGCGGTAGCGCCCCATGACCAGCCCGATGCCCGACGAGTCCATGAACCCGACCTTGCCGAAATCCAGCACCAGCCGCGAGGGTCGGCTGTGCTCACACTGCGCGTCGATATCCCCGCGGATCCGAGGCGCGATATGGTGGTCGATCTCGCCGTACAGCCTCGCCGTGACCACCCCGTTTTTGTATGTAATATCAACCATTATGTTCCTCCAAGTTTATGCAGTTGAAAGTTGACAGTGGAAAGTGGAAAGTTATAAACGATCTCTTTACCGGATGTGGGTATCCCGCCTTAAACTTTCAACTTTCAACTATCCGCTTTCAACTGTATTTTATAATGGGTGCGGGTATCCCGCCCAAAACTTTCAACTTTCCACTTTCAACTTTCAACTAAAAAAAGCCTACCCTGCTACTAATAGTAATAGGATAGGCTTAAAAAGGTTGTCGTATTCTGTTGAGTGAGAATTTTATCTTGTAGGGACGGTCATTGACCGTCCGCGGACGAGCAATGCTCGTCCCTACCGATGATATACGGCCGCATCTCGGACGCGAGGTACAGCGAACCGCAGACGAAGATATCGTCGCCGTAGGAGAGCGCCTTATCATACGCCTGATGAGGGCTTTCTATGACCTCGATGTCGTCGCATACGCCACCGAGTCTGCGTGCCAGATCCGCCGCGGGCAGGGCTCTGGGGTTGTCGATATCGGTCACGATGATCCGCTTGAACAGCCCGTCCAAGAGGTTCAGCGCTTTGCTGTCCTTATCGGCGAGGATGCCGATGATCAGGGTCTTGTCACCCTCGGCGTAGTAGGTGCGCACCGCGGTCGCGAACGCCTGTAAGCCGTTGGGATTATGCGCGCCGTCGAGGATCACCACAGGGTTCTCGCGCAG
>ONUI01000033.1 GCA_900320995.1 uncultured Eubacteriales bacterium | reverse complement strand
GATATTTTTATGGTGACGACTTCGTTGTTGTCCTCGGTGTCATTTTCGCTGAAGATCGCCGAAAGACCTTTTCCGAGACCGCCTATTTTCTTAGCCATTCTTTCTCTCCTTCTTGATCAATTCCTGCGCCAAGCTCAGATAAGCCTCGGTACCTCTGCAGTTCTTATCATAATACATAATGGGTTTGCCGAACGAGGGCGCCTCGCTCAGGCGAACGCCTCGCGGGATCACAGTGCCGAATACCTTCTTCGGGAAGAACTGCTTGACCTCATTGACGACCTGCTGGGTCAGATTCAGTCTGCCGTCATACATCGTCAGGAGCACGCCCTCGATATAGATGTGTTCGTTGAGCTTACGCTTGACATAGCGCACGGAGTTCATCAGCTGTGACAGACCCTCCAGCGCGTAATACTCGCACTGGATCGGTACCAGCACGCTGTCACAGGCGGTCAGCGCGTTGGTCGTGATGATACCCAGCGACGGCGGACAGTCGATGATGATGTAATCGTATTTTTCCTTGATCGGCAAGAGCGCCTTTTTTAATCTTTGCAGTCTGTCGGGCGCGTCCATGATCTCGAACTCTGCCGCGGCAAGGTCGATACCCGCAGGCATTAAGTCCAGATTATTGTACTTTGTGTGTAGGATCACTTCCGTTGCCTTCGCCTCGTTCAGCAGGATATCATAGGTACTTTTCTCGATTGCGCGCTTATCGAAGCCTACGCCGCTGGTCGCGTTGCCCTGCGGATCGATATCGACGAGCAATGTGCGCTTTCCGTAATAACCCAGACCCGCGGCAAGGTTAACGGCAGAGGTGGTCTTCCCTACCCCGCCTTTCTGGTTCGCGACTGTGATGATCTTAGTCATTCATTCACCTTCCTTAGTTGACGGATTTCTGATCAAGCCGTTCATTTTTCGGCTTTTCATCCGTTCTACCATTGGTTTTGTTATCATACGCGTTCTATTGTATCACAAATCGATGTGTTTTGAAAGACTTTTTCATGATTTTATTGCAGATTGTTTCACGTGAAACATTTTATATAACGATCAATACTCTTCCGCCGCAAATATTAATATGATAGAACTAATAAAGATAAAAACTTTTTTTCTTAAGACTGTCGGTATTTGCAGTAGCTCTCAGCCAATCAGCGTTCGTGCATACACTCCGCTTCTTGGGAGTAACGGGGACCCCCATAATTCCCCGGATTATGGGGAGAGGAGGAGCCGCGATACGAGGTCAAGGCAAACTGCCTACCGAGTTCAGCGGGCAACGACGAGCATGGGAGTTGTATACCAAATCAAAGATTTGGACAACTCCTCAACGCCGAACAGCCGCACGCTTTCGCGCACGGCTGTCGGCAAGGGGTTCAGATAAGGAAATGGGTATGAGTGGATAGATCATTGATTCGTCGTTCCGGCATCCTCTGACAGGATTATCATCGTTTTCACGAGGATGAAGGACGCCGAAACACGGCACATAACCTATCGGGAAAGAAATGTATATCAGGCTTTCGCCGTGATACCTTAATAATGTTGTAAAGGAGTTTCTGGCGCGGCATCTCAGCTGACCGCTTTCGGGATCTTTACGGTGTATTCAATGTAATCGTCGGTCTCATTACGCCGTGAGATCGCGTTAATCCCGGACAGGCGCATGGTATCGACCGCCTTGTTGATGGTGTTGACAAAGATACGCACATCCTTGATCGCCATCTTTCGCTCCGGCTTATGCTCCGGCTCCGGCTCGGGCTTTTTCATCAACACCTGATTGACGAGCTCTTCCGACTGCGTCACGCTCAACCCTTCGGCTATGATACGGCTGAGCACCTCACGTCGCAGAGCCTCATTATTGATACGCAGGAGCGTCCGAGCGTGACGTTCCGAGAGCTTAGCCGTCATAATCCATTCCTGCTCCTCGAATCCGAGGCGCAGCAGACGGAGCTTGTTGGCGATGGTGCTTTGCTTTTTGCCGAGCTTGATCGCCGCCTGCTCCTGCGTCAATCCGTATTTGCGGATCAACCGTGCGATCCCGCGAGCCTCCTCAAACATATTGAGATCGGTTCTTTGCAAATTTTCGATCAGCGCCAATAACGCGCTGTCCTTGTCGTTACATTTATGTACGACGCAAGGCACCTTGCTCAGTCCCGCCATCACAGCGGCACGGAGCCGTCTTTCTCCGGCGATCAACTCAAACTCCGTATTATTGATACGCCGCACGACTAAGGGCTGCAGGATCCCGTTCTCGACAATGGAACGTGACAGACTCTTCAGTTCTTTTTCATCAAAGGTTCGTCGCGGTTGGGTACGGTTGGGGCGAATCTGGATCGTTGCGATATTCAGCACCTTATTATCTCTGCCCACTTGCAGATGCACCGTACTCACCTCACCTCCAAAGCTCGATTACTCCAAGAGCTTGTCCTGACAGGTATTATCATATCAAATAATCATCAAATACTTTGTCGGATCCTGTACGATTATTTTACATTCTTTTGTCGAGAGAGAAAAGAAAATGTCATCCCGCAACAGGATGACATCATTCTATAATGGTTTATTTTTGATTTGCTTGCTTTTTCTCGGATATCTCTCCGGCGTCGGGCTGAGCTTTTCGATCTCAATGATACTGCGCTCGCCGGCGCTGCCGAGGATAAAATCATGCTTAGCGATCAGTTTTCCGCCCAGCTCCTTGATCGCTTTCTGCGCTTCCGCAAGTTCTGAATCAGCATCCTTGCCCTTCATCGCGATAAACCGTCCCCCGACCCTGACATACGGCATATCATATTCGCACAGCGTATTCATCGAAGCGACCGCACGCGATACGGCGATATCAAAGCTGTCGCGCAATTCGGTGCGAGAACCATCCTCGGCACGGCTGTGGATCAACTCCACATCCTCGATATCCAACGCCCGACAGACCGTATCTAAAAAGGTCAATCGTTTTTGCAAACTGTCCAGCAGGGTCAATCGGATATCGGGTCGCGCGATCTTCAACACCAATCCGGGAAATCCCGCGCCGGTGCCGACGTCGATGACGCGGACGCGCGCGTCTTTTTCAATATCAATATAACGTAACAGCATTAAACTATCCGTAAAATGCTTCAGTGCTACATCCTCGGGCGCGGTCAAGGAGGTCAGATTGATTTTTTCATTCCATTCTATCAAAAGCTCGTTATATGTACAAAGCCTGTTGACAGCAAGATCATCCAACTCGATATCAAACTCGGCAAGCGTATGCAAAAGAATCTCTTTGAAATCACTCATGATTTTGCCTGCCTTTCTGTTTGACGAGGTAGATCATCAGCACATTGACGTCCGCGGGCGATACGCCGCTGATCCTGCTCGCCTGACCGATATTCAGCGGTCGGATCGCGCTGAGCTTCTCCTGCGCTTCCAATCGGAGTCCCGTGATGCCGCGATAATCGATATCGTCGGGAAGGAGTTTATTTTCCAGCTTTCGCATATTCTCGACAGCGGCAAGCTGCTTTTTGATGTATCCCTCGTACTTGATGGCGATCTCGACCTGCTCAAATACAGCGGGGTTAAGATTGGGTCGATCGGGATCGATCGGCGCGAGCACCTCATAATTTAATTCGGGGCGCTTGAGCAATTCGATCAAACGGATACCAGTTTTCACATCGGATGTTTCACGTGAAACAAGTATCTCGGACAAAACAGGGGAGGGGGAGATCACGGTCTTTGCGACGCGTTTCTTCTCTTCTTTGATCAATTCCTGCTTGCGTAAGAATCGCTGATACCGTTCCTCGCTTATCAATCCCAGCTCATAACCGATCGGCGTCAAGCGCTCGTCGGCATTATCCTGCCGCAGGATCAATCGATACTCACTGCGACTGGTCATCATCCGATACGGTTCATTCGCACCCTTTGTGACCAGATCATCGATCAGCGTTCCGATGTAGGAGGACGCGCGGTCGAGGATCAGAGGATCTTTACCCTGCACCTTCAACGCGGCATTCACTCCCGCGACAAAACCCTGCGCGGCGGCTTCTTCATAACCGGAAGACCCGTTGAATTGTCCCGCGCCGTACAATCCCGGGAAGTTTTTGAACTCCAGGGTCGCCAGCATATCGGTCGGATCGATACAATCATATTCGATCGCATAAGCGGGGCGCATGATCATTGCGTTCTCCAAGCCGGGGATCGTATGATAAAACGCGATCTGCACCTCTTCGGGCAAAGAAGAACTCATGCCCTGCAAATACATTTCCTCCGTGTCCTCACCGCAAGGCTCGATAAAGAGCTGATGGCGCTTTTTGTCCGCAAAGCGCACGATCTTATCCTCCAAACTCGGACAATAGCGCGGACCCACGCCTTCGATCTTGCCGCCGTAAAGCGGACTGCGGTGGATATTATCTAAAATGATCTTTTTTGTATTTTCATTTGTCCAGCTGACATGACAATCGACCTTATTTTCCGGGGGAGTGAGGGTGTCATAAGAAAAAGGTACGGTCGGTTCATCACCCTTTTGCACTTCCAGATCAAAGAAGTCGATCGAACTGCGCTTGACACGCGCGGGCGTACCGGTTTTAAATCGTCTGGTCTTGACGCCGAGCTTTCGCAAGCTCTCGCCCAAAAACGCCGCGGGAAATGTCCCGTCGGGGCCGCTCTCATAACTGACCTCGCCGACATAGATCCGTCCGCCGAGATAGGTACCCGTCGCGATGATGACGGTTTTTGCCCGAAACACTCCGAGCATTCTGGTCGTCAAGAGCCAGTTGTCCTTTTCATCCCGCGCAATATCCGTGATCTCCGCCTGACGCAGATCAAGGTTCTCCTGCAGCTCGAGCTTATGCTTCATCACAGCGGAATATTTGCGTCGATCGATCTGCGCGCGCAGTGAGTGAACCGCAGGGCCTTTCCCACGATTCAGCATACGACTCTGCAAGGTACATTCATCCGCTGTGCGACCCATCTCACCGCCCAGCGCGTCGATCTCGCGCACCAGATGACCCTTAGCCGTACCGCCGATCGAAGGATTACAGGGGCAGTTGCCCACCGCGTCCATATTGATGGTAAAGACCGCCGTGCGGCATCCCAATCGTGCCGCCGCCAATGCCGCTTCGATACCCGCGTGACCCGCACCGATCACAGCTACGTCGTATTCACCTGCAAAATAGGTTGACATATTTTCCTCCTAATTACAAGGTTGAGATTGCCACGGGGATGAATCCCCTCGCAATGACTTTTATATGTGTTTCACGTGAAACATTTTATTTTCCCACACAAAATTGATGGAATACCCTGTCGATCACTTCATCCGATACGCGTTCACCGGTCAGCTCGCATAAGTTGCCGATCGCTTCTTCGATCAAAACCGTGACCGCGTCGAGGGTCATTCCCATATTTAGTGCTTCTATCGCCTCAGTGACACAATTTATTGATTGTTTGACCAATGCACGTTGTCTTTCATTATAAATCAACGCGTCTGCCGCGTTGACGTCGCTGATCTCGCATACCTGTTTGATCGCATCGATCAGCTCACTGATACCCTCACCGTGCTTGGCGGAAAGGTTGACCGTTTTCTCAAACGCGTCATTGATCTCCGCCATATCCATCTGACACGGCAGATCGGTTTTGTTGATGATTGCGATCGCGTTCGTTTCTTTTACCATCCGAATGATCGCCCTGTCCTCATCATCAAGCTCCTTTGAGCTGTCAAAGACACATAGGATCAGCGCCGCGCTGTTCACTCTGTTTTTTGCTTTGTCGACGCCGATGCTTTCGATCTCATCCTGTGTATGATGGATGCCCGCGGTATCGCTCAGGTTGAGGATGATATTGTCCAGATTCACGCTCTCTTCCACGATATCTCTGGTCGTGCCGGCTACTGAGGTAACGATGCTTTTATCATATCCCGCAAGCAGATTCATCAGCGTACTTTTGCCGACATTCGGCTTGCCCGCGATCACGGTATCGATCCCTTCCTTTAGCACCTTGCCGTTATCATATTCCTTTAAGATCGCTTCAAGGTTGATCTTAGCGATCGACAAAATATCATTTAAAGTACTGTTTTCGATCTCGGGAATATCTTCTTCCGGATAATCAGCCCACGCGTTCAAATGTGCCGCCTGATCCGTCAAGGTGTTTTTGATCTCATTGATGCGGCGGGAGAGGGCTCCCTCCTTGACGTTCAGTGCCGCTCTTGCGGAAGCCTTGGAGCGGGAGGAGATCAGATCCATCACCGATTCCGCTTCCACCAGATCGAGCTTTCCGTTCAGAAAAGCGCGCTTGGTGAATTCACCCGCCTGCGCCGCCTGAGCGCCCGCGTCGAATACCGCCCGGAGCACCTGCGCCGTGAGATAGACGCCGCCGTGACAGCACAGCTCCACCACATCTTCTCCCGTATAGCTGTGCGGCGCTCTGAACACGGTCGCGATACATTCGTCGATCGGTTCATGATCGGCATGTGCCTCTCCGAGAGCGCAGGTGTAGCCCTTCATCTCGCTCAGCGTTTTTCCTGATTTTGATTGAAATACCCTGTCCGCTATCGTGATCGCGTCATCGCCCGAAATGCGGATGACGGAGATTCCCGCGCTTGCCTGCGCGGTCGAGATAGCGGCGATCGTCGTATTATGATTCATCCTATCAAATCCTATTGATCCATTATTTGATGTACTACCGATATAAAAAACGCGGACGGATGATCCGCCCGCGTTAGATGTAACACTATAATGCCACACCCGAATACACAAAAAGCGAGTATATTCAAGGGCTTCGCAGTGACATTTTTATTTATCGATCCTGCCGTACAGACCGACCTCGCCACCCTCGTTGAGAGGCTTACGATCGGGATTCGGTGCGGGTGCGGCTTTCTTCGGCTTACCGTTTCTTCTGCCGTAGTTATTGCGTCTGCCGCCTCTGCCGCGGTTGTTCTCTCTGCTCTTACCGTCGGGACCGATGACGACATGACGGTTCATGTTCTCGCCCTCGCTCCACGAGGTAGCGCCGTTGATCTTTTGAACAGCGGTATGGATGATGCGTCGCTCATAAGGATTCATCGGCTCAAGGGAGCTCTTGCGGCCGGTCTTGGCGGCTTTGATCGCCAGTCTTCTGCCCAGCGCTTCCAGCGTCTTTTCACGCTTTTCGCGATAGTCACCGGTATTGATCACAACTCTCTTATAAGAGCTGTCGATACGGTTAGCGACCAGACAAGCCAGCGACTGCAGCGCGTCGAGTGTGTCGCCGCGTCTGCCGATGATAAAGCCGACGTCCTCACCCTCGATATCGATGGTGATGATATTATCATTCTCTGTGGTGGTGACGGTGATATCGTTCAATCCCATATGAGTGATGATATTCTTGATATATTCCTCAGTGGACTGCATGACGGACTTTTTGATGGTGACCTTTACCTTTGCGGGACGGCCGCCGAATAAACCAAATACTTTTTTACTGGACATTTCCAGTATCTCAAACTCAACATGATCGTCAAAGGATTCTACGCCGAGTTCTTTACAGGCTGCTTCTTTTGCTTCTTCGACAGTAGCGCCTGTCGCGATAGCTTCTCTTAACAAAATGACACCTTCTTTATGATTTAAGAGGGGATCGTTTCAGCAGATATGCCGTACACAATCCGTTATTTTTTCTTTTTATTGTTCGTAACCTTATTATTCAGTACGGGATTCGGACCGGAGATCGGTTGATAATCATACGGTACCTTCGCTTCTTTTTGTTCCAGCAAAGCGACATGCTGTGCCTCTGCTAATGCGTTCATATGAGCGGCAGAGTAGAACTTGTTGATCAACAATGTCTGTACAAAACCAAAGATGGTGGACCATACCCAGTAGAAGCCGACAGCGCCCGGAACGATATAAGAGATATATACCGTCAGCAGCGGGAGCAGGAGCAGCATATATTTGGTACAGCCCTGCTGACCCTGCATGGGATTGTTCTGCATTTTCATGGTCAGGATCTGTGAGCCTAAGGAGGTCACAAGACAGAGGATCGGGATCAGGATGATCGGAGAAGTAAATCCGAAATCCTTCGGGATAGAGAGAAGATCCAATCCCAGGAAATTGAAGCCGCCCGCAAGATTATGGATCTCATTGATCTCCTTTGCGGGTAAGCCGTGGTTGATCAGCAGATCGACATTAGCGGGATTGGTAAAGAGTCGTAACGCGCCGATCTCAGAATAGATATTGTTCTGGGTCGTGTAAACGCCCGGGATCATATTGATCTGGTTGATCGCGTCCGCAGACAAATGGATGACGTTGGACAGGGGTCTTACTACCGAGTAGTAGATACCCAGCATAATGAACATGGGGAAGAGAGAGGTGGCACAGCCCGACATGGGGGATACGCCCTCTTTTTCGTAGAGCTTCTGGATCTCTTCGTTCTGCTTAGCCTTATTGTTGGCATACTTTTCTCTGATTTCCTTCTGCTTTGCCTGCAAGGATGCGTTCGCAGCCATACTTCTCTGCTGCTTGATGGACGAAGGAAACAGGATCGCCCTGAAGATCAGGGTAAATACGATGATGGCGACGCCGAAATTCTGGAATACCCAGAACACCGCCCACAGGATGTAGCCGAAAATGCTACCGATAAAATTAAATACTGTAAACATACAAAAGCCTTTCCGTTAGCTTGCGAATTTGCTGTTATAACTTATGCTTCTTTTCGGGGACGGGGTCGTAGCCGCCCTTGGACCACGGGTTGCATCGAAGAAATCTCCAAAATCCCATCAGTCCTCCCTTCAAAGCGCCGAAGCGTTCGATCGCCTCATACGCATACTGAGAACAGGTGGGATAGTATTTACATTTGGGTCCGGTATGTGGTGAGATGGCAGTCTGGTAAAAACGGATAAGTCGTAAAAATAATTTTTTCATTCAGAAAGAATTCGGTTATGATTTCGTATCGTTATGTTCGGAAAGCTCACGAAATCCGATTTTGATACCGAGCTTTTTAAAATGCTCCCGCATCGCTTTTTCTACCTCATAGCTTTTACAATATGCGGTTTGGGTGCGGGCTACAAAAACAATGTCGTAGGAAGCGTCTTTATCCGCTTGAAGATGTGCGAGTGCCGCTCTGATCACTCTGCGGCATCGATTACGTTTTACTGCCTTGCCGACCTTTTTTGAGGTGGTGATACCTATCCGAAGGTTATTGTTTTTTGTTTTGAATGCATAGGTAACTAAAACGGGAGAGACGATGGATCTGCCCCTGCGGTAGATCCGCTGATAGTCTCTGTTACTGGTAATCGTAGTATGTTTCATTCAACCACCGAGCTTAGAATAGAACCGCCGAAAAACGGTGTTTTTGTCCTTTTTCGGACACGAAGAAAAGAAAAATATAACATCCTATAAATGAAAAGAAAGACCACTGCCTTCAGTGGCCTTTATCTTTAAATCAGTAGGATAACTGCTTTCTGCCCTTCGCTCTTCTTCTGGCAAGAACCTTGCGGCCGTTACTGGTAGACATTCTCTTTCTGAAGCCGTGCTCTTTTTTACGATGGATCTTCTTAGGCTGATAAGTTCTGAGCATTGTTACTCCTCCTTTCGGTTGCATAACCTTACAAGATAGCATTATAGCTTAGTTTTCTCGTGAAGTCAAGTTCAAATTTGCCTTATTTATCAGGTTTTTTCACCGAATTGTTATATCGTTTTGAACATAACACAAGATATAGTATCAAGATAAGAAACACACACAATCTGAATTATGAAATGGCTGTCAATATGCACATTTTTATTGATATATATAATACTTATATATATGTAATTTTTTCCACATAATCAGTTGCTTTTATGTGGAAAATTTGATATAATTGATTATATCTGTGGGCTGTGATATTTCAGCCCGAAATCAATGCTTTTTGAATCATCAAAATGAGGGAAATTATGGAAAACTTTAAAGAAGGCTGGGATATCATCTGTGACTATCTCAAGCAAGAGAAAAAAATAGTAGAAGTTGCCTACAAAACATGGATCTCCCGCATTGAACCCGTGGGGATCGATTTTGAAAAAGGCGTGATAACCCTGATGGTGCCCAACGAATTTCACCGTCAAACATTGATCCGCGGCTATCTGCCGAAATTGGAAGAAGCATATCAAGCGGTGTTCGGCACCACCTTTACGACGATATTCCTGATCCCGGAGCAATCCGAGAAGCAAAAAGAAAAGCTTCTGGGAGATGAGACCTCCGCCGACACCGGTTATGAGTTCACCTTCGATACCTTCATCGTCGGCTCCTCCAATAAATTCGCTCACGCCGCTTCGATGGCAGTCGCGCAGAATCCCGCGTCCGCGTATAACCCGCTGTTCTTATACGGCAACTCCGGACTGGGCAAGACCCATCTGCTCTGCGCGATCGGCAACGAGATCCGTCAGACACACCCCGACTACAAGGTCATTTACATCAAGGGTGAGGATTTTGCTAACGAGATCATTCAGTCCATCATGAACAAAACGACGGCGCAGTTCAGACAGAAATATCGCCAGACCGACGTTTTGTTGGTCGACGACGTCCAGTTCATCGGCGGCAAGGAAAGTACCCAGGAAGAATTCTTCCACACCTTTGATGCACTGTATGACGCCAAGAAGCAAATCGTGCTGACGTCCGACAGACCGCCGAAGGAGATCAAGGTGCTGACCGACCGACTCAGAGGCCGCTTTGAGATGGGACTGCTCGCCGACATCCAGACGCCTGATTTTGAGACCCGTATGGCGATCATCAAGCGCAAAGCGGAGATCATCGGACTCGATCTGAACGACGATCTGTGTGAATACATTGCCAATAAGCTCAAGACCAATATCCGCCAGCTCGAGGGCGTCGTGAAAAAGTTGATGGCGCGCTATAACCTGACAAAGGAAAAGCCCACCCTGTCCATCGTCAATGAATCCATCTCGGATATCCTCAACGATGATACGCCGCCGGAGCTGACGGTAGAGAAGATCGTCGACGAGGTCAGCCGTACCTTCGGCGTCGACAGTGATGATCTGCGCTCTCAAAAATCCCGCCGCGCCAATATCAACAAGCCGCGCCAGATCGCGATCTACATCGTGCGCGAGCTGACGACCCTTTCGATGGAGAATATCGGTAAAGAATTCGGCAACCGTCATTATTCCACCATCGTCTATACCGTTCAGCAGGTAGAAAAGGACATCAAAAATGATCCTTCCCTCAGAGATACGGTAGAGGATATCATCAAAAATATCCGCGAACGGTAATCGAATGCGCGCATTTATTTTATTATCATATTATTCCACATTCACTTCACAGCTTTTCACATCATGTTGATAATTGTGATAAAAAAGAAAAAGGAGTACGTTCCTTCCATAATTTTTATTAAGAACTAAAGATAAATTTTCCAGTAAAAATGGAGAGATTAAAAGAAAAAGAATTCCACATTTTAACAGTCCCTACTACTATTACTAAATAATATATTATCATATCATTCCATATCATATTTTTTGACAGAGAAGAGGAACTCCCTATGAGATTTAATTGTTTAAGAACCGATCTATCCAACGCGGTATCCAATGTATCCAGAGCCGTTGCGGCAAAATCGACCTTACCGGCGCTCGAAGGTGTGCTGATTAAAGCCTACGGCAGTCAGCTCGAGATCTGCGGCTATGATCTTGAGATCGGTATCGTCACCACCGTTGAGGCGTCGGTTTCCGAAGAGGGTGAGATCGTCGTATCCGCCAGACTGTTCAACGAGATCATCCGCAAGCTGCCCGAGGAGATCGTCAACATCGAGACCGATGACAAGATGATCACTTACATCAACTCCGGAGCGGCGGATTATCAGATCGTCGGCATGAATTCTTCGGAATATCCCGAATTGCCGAACGTGGAAGAGATCAGCGGTCTGACCATCAATGCCGAGATCCTCAAAAATATGATCCGCCAGACCGTATTCGCTACCTCTGACAATATGGCGAAGCCCATTTATACCGGTTCTCTCTTCGAGATCAAAGACGGTCTGTTCAAGATCGAAGCAGTCGACGGCTTCCGCATGGCGATCCGTGAGGAAAATGTTGACAGCGATATTGACGCGAGATTCGTCGTACCCGGCAAAACCCAGAATGAGATATTAAAGCTGATTACCGACACCAAAAAGGACGTCATCCTGACGGTCGGTCAAAGACATATCGTCATTAAGATCGAAAATTACAGCATTATTTCCCGTTTGCTCGAAGGAAACTTCCTCGATTATAAGATGCCGCAGTCGGCGTCGACCGAATTTGTGATCAATACCCGCATCCTCGCATCTTCTGTCGAGAGAATGGCGCTGCTGACAAATGAAAAGATCCAGTCGCCGGTGCGCTGCGCGATCACCTCCAATGAGATCAAGCTGTCCTGCTCGACCGCGGTTGGCAGAGCAAATGATCTGATCAGCGCTTCGATCGTCGGCAACGATGTGGAGATCGGCTTCAACAATCGCTATCTGCTGGACGCGTTGAAGAACGCCGACACCGATGAGGTCAAGATCATGCTCAACGGCAGCTTACAGCCGATGATCATCCGTCCGGTCGACGGCCAGAGCTTCACCTTCTTAGTCGTCCCCATGAGATTAGCGGCTGAATAGTCAATAATGATGTAGGGACGAGCATTGCTCGTCCGCACAGATAAAAATTTATAAGAACTAATAATATGGAAACAATCAAGATCAACGAAGAATTCATCCGTCTGGATAATTTGATGAAGTTCTCGGGTCTGTGTAATTCCGGCGGCAGGGCAAAATTCCTCATCCAAAACGGTGAGGTCAAGCTCAACGGTGAGATTTGCACCATGCGCGGAAAGAAGATCAGACCCGGTGACAGGATCGAGTATCAAAATAGGATGATCAAAGTGACAGTGGATGAAACGCCCTGATAAAAACATTTGATCAAAAAGTCATTGCGCGGAGCTACACACACATGTCAGCTCCGCGGCGATCTCAACTGATTAAAATGGGATATTTTATTGAGGAGCGGTATGATAGTAAAGTCACTTCATTTTGAAAATTACAGAAACCTGAATGATAACAGCATAGTTCCGGCTGACAATGTCAATGTAATCTACGGAGAGAACGCCAACGGCAAGACCAATCTGATCGAAGCCATCTGGCTGTTTTGCGGCGGACATTCCTTTCGCGGCTCCAAGGACAGCGAGCTGATTAATTTTGACAAAAGCTTTTTTCGGTTGAAGATGGATTTTTTCGCGCAGGACAGAGATCAGACCGCGGAGATCATCTTTGATAAAAGCAAAAAGCTGATCAAGATCAACGAGGTGGAAAAGAACTCCTCCTCTTATCTGACCGAGATCTTTTCGGCTGTCGTCTTTTCTCCCGAGCATTTGAGTCTGATCAAGCAGGGCCCGAACGTCCGGCGCAGATTTTTAGACGCGGCGATCTGTCAGCACAGGATCCGATACGCGTCCCTTTTGGCGCAGTATAACAGGATCATCAATCAGCGAAATGCGCTGTTGAAGGATATCTTAAAAAACAGAGAATTAAAAGAAACACTTTCCATCTGGGATGACAGCCTGTCGATCGTCGGCGCGCAGATCATTTATGAGCGCTTCGGCTATATTCGCCAGCTGCGCGCGTCGTCAAAGGCGTATCACAGCGGCATCTCCGGTGAAAAAGAAGAGTTGGACATTTCCTGCATTTGCACCGCCAAGGCGGAGGAAAATGACAGTGTGGAAGTGATCCGCGATAAGCTCAGAAACGCGTTTTACTCCTCCCGACATGAGGATTATCATACCGGCTATACCTCGGTAGGGCCGCATCGGGATGATTTCGATATCAAGATCAACGGAATCTCCGCGCGGCGGTTTGCGTCACAGGGACAACAGCGCTCGGCGGTCTTATCCATGAAGCTCAGTGAAGCGGATCTGTTATACCGAAAGAACGGCGAACGCCCCGTGATCCTTCTCGATGACGTATTGTCGGAGCTTGATAACAAACGACAGGATTTTCTGCTCAATAAGGTGGAGGATTATCAGGTATTCGTCACCTGCTGTGAAGAAAGCAACAAAGAACAATTGCAAAGAGGCAAAGTGTTCTATGTGAAATATCTGCATCTTGGTAAAGATACTTCTATCGAAATCAATAATATCGTCGGTATCTTCGATATGGATACCAGCACGGTCAGCAAGCATACCCGAGAATTCTTGCGCGTATGTGAAAAGGAAAACAGGATCGTCAACGTCAGCTATGAGCTGCCGAAATCCTATATTCTTTATGACTTCAGCGGAGAATACTCCGTCTATCTCTCACCGCTGAATTCCGCTACCCTGCTCAAGCGTATGGCGGATTAAAAAATCGATCAGTGAGATCATCACGGCTCGCGTTTCAGATCATCATCGCGAATAAGAACAATTTTCCGACGCGGCGATCTCACCTTTTATAATGAATATGTTGAATAAACAGGAGAGGAAACTGTTATGAATAGTTGTAGATGTCCGTACTGCG
>ONUI01000286.1 GCA_900320995.1 uncultured Eubacteriales bacterium | reverse complement strand
CGGTTCGCCGATCCTCGCCGACGATATTCAAATCGCGGATAAGCTGTCCGACGGCAAAAAGGGCTATGTACCCGTTTGCTATTTCGGCAGCGCGGCATATAACTTTGACGCCTGCGTGAACAGCTCCAAATGGGATAAAGCAAAATATATTTTCTTTTCACCCTCCGAAAAATTTACCTCGGGCACGGAATATATCTCCGGCTTGTTCTTTGTCAGCGGCGCCAACGCGAAAGAAAGCGGCTGGTCGCTTGCCGAATATGCCGAAAAACTCGGCGGCAAGCTGCTCGGCAATGAGAATTTCACGAAGGGAAGGCAATGGCATAAGAAGGTCATGGGACCGATGAATTGTTATGTCAAGAATATGCAGACATATCTCTGCTATACCACGACTCACGATCCGAAGCGAGCGATCTACGACATTCAGTTTTACGCCGGTACGCCGAGGATGCAGAACATGATGACGATGCTGACGGCGTATACGGGCAACAAGGATACGAACTATGCACAGACCGGCTACGGCGTTACGAACGTATTTATGCAGAGCGCTAAGTCCATGCCTCAATATCAGAGTGATACCACGGAGAAGGAATACCTTTCTCATTATGAGGTCAATAACTACGACGACTTCACCGTGGGTATCAACGACGCCTTCGGATGCGATCAAAAAGATGTGGACAATATCATTCCGGGCGTACAGTGGCAGACCGTTCTCAACCAGCCTCGTCTGCTCTACGCCTGCGGTTATAAGAGCGGCTATGATCCCTTGACGAAAGATGATTTGGTGCTCAGCAGCAGCGGCGAGGTTCCCGCCGGATTTGCGTCCGTTCAGGATGTGAAGTTCCCCTATGAAGCAAAGCCGCTCAATCTTGCCTATTACTATCACGAAAGAAGCGGCGAATGCTCTCCGGCATATCTGTATATCCGCCGTGCCACTCCCGTAAGAGGCAAATATATCGCCTCCGTCAAGGTCGCAACATATAACCCCGATCCGAAATGGGAAGAGGCGGAACGCAAAGCGAACGACGATTTCTCAAACGATTTATGCTATTATTCTCTTGCCGGAAGTTCATCAGAGATACTTCTCCAAAATCTAAAGCAGTATTCGGTGAATACTTGGTATAACAAATCCGCCAAGGGAGGGGAAGCTGCTGCCGCAGACTATGATGAATCGGCGGCGTATCTGGGCGTGACCTATACCGATAATCCCGCAAAGGCGATCCATGGCTTGCTGCGAATGAGAGCGGAACTCAATGTGACGCCGGCGGAAACTCTGACCGTGAACGGCGCCAAATACTCGCTTGTTC
This sequence comes from uncultured Eubacteriales bacterium, assembly GCA_900320995.1. Lineage (GTDB taxonomy): Bacteria > Bacillota > Clostridia > Oscillospirales > Acutalibacteraceae > Ruminococcoides. The sequence continues at coordinate 1,669 of ONUI01000286.1, read as the reverse complement.
AAAACGTCACTAACAAGGAGCCTACGCCGATCGTTTCCGCAAACGGTGAAATGTATTATCCTCCGGCGGAAGCTCCACAGGCGACGCGCTGACAGGGCTTGAAATCTCCGAAAATGTCTTTGAGCCCGGAATGGCTACCGTACTGACGGTCGACCACGGCGATATACCGGCACAAAAGGACTTCTACGGCAACGTTACGGCTCAGGCAGAGTACGCGGTCCCCTACGGCGATACACAAGACGTCCTCTATATCCATCAAAAGACAAATTCGAGTCTTACCGGTATCGACAGCTTCTTTGTCGGCGTCGGCGATACAGAGGCAGCGGCATTGAAAGACCTGCTCATGCAGGGCGCGACGAGCTGCCTGCCCCTGAATCTGAACAAAGGCGCATCGTCCGACGCGAGCGTATTTATCGGCTACCATCATTACAATCCCGACTATGTCAACACCAGGAGGACGAAGTATTATATGGAGAGCGCGGTAAAGGATCTGTATGTTTATGTCGGCGATAATCCCGAAAAGCGCCTGACGGTCGACAAGCGCAAATATACCCTCTGCGGCAACCGTAATCTCAATTACGGCACAGGCGGCACGCCGATGTACCTCTACCAGACGACGGCGCTGATCAATGACAAGGATAAGAACAACGCCTCCTATATCACATCCGTCGCCGCGGCGCAGTACGACAGAGTACCGGAGGATATTGCCGAAAATAGATGGGAAAACCTCTTGACTACCGAGAACAAACGTATTAATATGAATGAGGGACTGAACGCGGGCGTCAGAGGCTATGACAGGTCTGACAGCGGACAGCATCTCATTGACTCCAGAGTCTATGTTTACGTTCACCGCAACGATAATTACGTCAAGCCCGAGGCGGTCATCACAGGAGGCTATTTTACCGATACCACCGTGTTTGGCGATTTACAGTTAGATAAGAAGAAGTTCGGCTCCCGAGCTGGAAGCCGCGGTCAACGGTTCGATTGCAGAAGCAAAAGCGGTTGTCTTTGATTTTACAAAGCTCACGTACATGTCATCAGCCGGACTGAGGATCCTTTTGACGACGCAGCAGGCGATGGAGGATACGAACCGCCCCGATGTGACCGTCAAGGGCGCGAACAAGGATATCAAAGGCGTCTTTGCCGTTACCGGCTTTGATAATGTGTTGAACGTCGAATAACGGAGGTCGGATATGCCGAAAAAAAGCGTCAGAGAAATGACGATGCTGGAACGCATGCGATACTCTTTGTCGAGCCGTGTGTTTCGCGCCGTACTGCTGGGTACCGTGTTGCTCGGCGTCGTATGTCTGCTGATCGGTCTGAGCTTATATACGATCGCTGTCGCCGGACAGAATATTTCCACAGCGTTCAATCTGTCGCGCAACGCTTCCGCCATCCTCCATAAGACCGCCGATACCGAAACGCTCTCCCGGGAAGTCATGACGCGTTACCGTTCTCTTTCAGAGGAGGAGAGAGCCGATCCGTCCTCCGAAGCCTACAGAGCCGTTTTTGCCGACTTGACCGAGCGCGAGGACTACAAGACGATCTTCTCTGTGCTGACTGATTTTAGGGAGTCGAGCGAGGTCTACGATATCTATCTTGCGATGTACGACAGCCAAAACAACGCGATGGTTTATATCGCCGATCCCGATACCAAAAATCCCTATGA
>ONUI01000121.1 GCA_900320995.1 uncultured Eubacteriales bacterium | reverse complement strand
CGCTATGATGAATTCCACCGCGTCACAGATCCGTCAGGATCTGAACTGCTTCGGCGGATTCGGACAGCAGGGCTACGGCTATTCCGTTGCGGGACTTCGTGCGGAGATCGGCAAGATCCTCGGTCTGGATCAACAGCACAAAATGATCCTGATCGGCGCGGGCAATCTCGGCAAAGCGATCGCGTCACACCTGAGCTTTGAAAAGCTCGGATTCAAACTGACCGCGATCTTTGAGAAGGATGAAAAACTGGTCGGTACCTCCCTGCGCGGGATCGAAGTGATGTCGGATGACGAGATCGAAGACTATGTCAAAGCGAATCATATCGACACTGCGGTTTTGACGATGCCGAAGGACGCTGTGGAGAAGATCATCGACAAGCTCTATGCCTGCGGTATTCGCAGCTACTGGAATTTCAGTCACTATGATATCTCCAAAAAGTATCTCGATGTTATCGTAGAGAACGTCCATCTCAGCGACAGCTTGATGACCCTGTGCTATATGATGAATCAGAATCCGTGATATCGGAAACTTCCCTGATTCGATTCCATCAATACATACAAATATAACGCAAAAAAGCCGGCTTCCTCGGAAGTCGGCTTTTGTTATACATCGTTCTTTTTTATTGCACGCTGATCTTCTTATCCTGAATCGTCACGGTCTTGTCACAGATCGCGAGCGCCGCCTTTTTATGCGTGATGATCACACAGGTCTTGTCGTTTAGCTCACGCAGATTATGCAGCAGTTGCTTTTCGGTGGCTTCATCAAGCGCCGACGTCGCCTCGTCCAGCAGGATGATCGGCGCGCCGGTCAGAATCGCGCGCGCGATCGCGACACGCTGTACCTGTCCCTCGCTCAGTCCGCCGCCATGCTCCGCGATCACGGTATCGAGCCCCTGCGGCAGTTCGGCGATGAATTCCTGCGCGCAGGCGATCCGTGCCGCCTCCATGATATCGTCATCCGTCGCGTCGGGCGCTACAAAAGCGATATTCTCGCGCAGTGTACCGGACAACAGGAAATTACCCTGCGGCACATAGGAAAAGAGTTTTCTCAGGCTTTTATCCATGATGAGCTTATCGGTTTCGGTTTTGACATAGATCTCGCCGGACTTCGGCTGATACACGCTCAACAGCAGCTTCATCAAGGTGCTCTTGCCGATACCGGAGATACCCTCTATCGCGACAAACTCATACTTGTCGATAGTCAGCGAGGTGCTGTCCAGAACGATATCCCGGTCAAAAGAAAAGCTGATATCATCGAAGCAGATCGATTTCATGTCACGATAGACCTGAGCCGTGTCCACATCACTGTGCAGGATCTGCTCATCCGGCATATTCTCGATCTCCATGATCCGCTCGGCGGACGCCAGCGCGTTGAAGTAGGTCGGGAAGATATTCGCCATGCCCTGGATCGGGGTGCGGATCTGACCGATCAGCGTGGTGATCTGCATCAGAACACCGTAGGAGATCAGCCCGTAAAAGAGATTATACGCGCCCCATCCGAGCCCCCATACAAACGCGAAGGAGAACACCGCGCTCATACCGGTACCGGTGATGATGGAGAAGATATTGCGCTTGCGCTGGGCACGATAGGAATCCTCCTGCAGTTCAAAGGCGGAATCTCTCATCTTTTCCTGCGCGTCAAAAGTCTTGATCATCAAAAGCGAGCTGAGACCCTCCTGCATAAAGGAGCGCACCTTGCCCTCTTTCTCCTGCACATTCTTGTGCATTCGCTTGGTCATCGGTTTGAACAGTGTCGATATCAGGAACACCAGAGCGCCACCGATCACAAATACCAACGCGAAGATGACGTCGATGCGTATCAGCACAACGAAGATACCGATGATCTTGACGATAAAGAACACCAGACTCGGGACGATGGAAACGATCGCGGATGTGACGACGCTGATATCGTTGGTCAAAAAGTTCATCAATTCGCCGGAATGATACTTTGAGATATCGCCGTACTCCTTCATCATCATCGTGTAGAAGAGGTCGGATTTCATGCTCATATCCAGACGCGCGCTGACCTTGAAGCCGAAATTGCGCGCCAGAATCAGCGTGACGATCTGGATCACCGTCACACCGAAATAGAGCAATCCGTAGCGGATCACCTCGTCGAACGACCCGCCCTTTGCGCCGTTGACAGCCGCGTCGACCAGCTCACGCGCGTACTCGGTGTTATACACGCCGATGAACGCATTCACGCCGTAGACGATCGCCAATAGTATAATGTTGAAAAACTGAGGCCTTGAGCTGCGAATGATCCAGCTCAAGGCGCTTTTATGTTTTTTGGACACAAGTCCCTCCGAAAATTAGGTTGAGATTGTGAGGTGCTGTCAAAATCTTGATTTTGGCTGCAGCACCCATGCAAGGCTCTCCCAAGAAGCGGAGCGATAACGCGAACGCTGATTGGTCGAGAGCTACTGCCCTACAGCCCTTGTGGGCTTCGCAATGACAATCTTGAAACAGTTGAGATCAACACGAGGCTGACACATTTGTCGAGTTTCAAACAACGACAGATGTATTTACACACGCTCCAGAATGAAGTCGAGATCGTTGACGTCGCCGACGCCGAAGAACTTCACACGATGCATCACACGCTCGAGGATGAACAGCGTATGCTTGGTGCGTTCCTGACGGACGTTCTGAGACACGGCGCGCATGAACAGCGGCACAAAATCCTTTGCCTCGATCGCTCTGAGCGAATCAAAGCGTCTGCTGTCCACAAAGACGATCGATTTCAACACGAGCTTTTTGCCGGTCACGGACAAGCCGCCGAGCTCTCCGAACGGTGTGTCAAACACATAGTAATCATCGTCCTGCATGCGGATGCCGGGGTAGTGATAGACAAACGCCTTGTCCCGCGGGATCATCATCGACAGATCGATCGAGCTGTCATCCGGCGCGGCAAACAGCGTGCATTCGCCGTCGTTCTCCACACCGACCGCACGGATGGGAAAGCCGTTGAAGTCAAAGATCGCCCATGAATACAGGGTCGCCATATACAGCGATTCCACCTTATCGGCAGTCATACCCTCATATTCCTCCATCATCTCGATCAGGCGGTCATCGCTCATCTCGAGCGTGATATTCGGATCCGCCTGATAATCCACCTCATACCGACGGATATTCTCGGCAAAGGACGGTGAATTCGTTTTGATTTCTACATTCAAATCAGAAATACGATATAAAGCCATAATGATTCTCCGTTTTCGTTTTTAGGTCATCTAATATAGGTTGAACTTAGCATAGCAACCCTCCGCCCCTTGACACGCGTGTCTCGGGGCACCTCCCTTAGGAAAGGGAGGCATGAAACGTCGCAATAACTATTTAAAAATCTTATGATAAATCACTGAAGCAAACCGTCGCAGGCGCTTTTTGAGCATCATGCGGCGGATATAGAAGCGATACGAAAGATCGCTTGTACGATAAGTCTTTCCGTTGTGGGTAAACGAGGTCATCAGCGCGAGGACGTCGTCATCCCCTACCCCATACTCATAGTCATACTGATTATCGCCCGAAAAAATATACGCGCCGTCCTTGGTGAAGCCGATCATCCGATGCAGGACAAGCTGATTGGTTCTGCGGCGCACATAGAACGCGACGTCGTATTTTTTCAGTTGATCGGGCTTTTGCGAAAAGGTCACCTTATCGTTTTTGCCGTCGAGCATCGGGAGCATACTGGAGCCGGACGGTGTAAAGATCAGCTCCTGACCGCGCTCAAAGCTCTCCTGCATCACCGCGACAAACTCAGCGGGAGAAATGATCTCACTCAATGAGATCAGCCTCGCGGAGCTTTGCGACAAAGCGGTCGATATCAGCGGTGGCGGTAGCCTCATCCACCGCGTATTCCTCCAGCATTTTCGCGATCAGCTCTTCCCTATCGGCGCCGTTTTCCAGAATCCTCCAGAGGAAAGCACCGCTCTCGGTCAGCTTGATGATACCGGAAAAATCAACCGCTCTGGTACGAACAGGAACGACCATATAGGAACCCGCGATTTTCTTCAAAATAAAGTTAGCTTTTATTTTCATAATAACACCCGAGAAAATTATATCCTATCGTGACGTTTTTTGCAAGTGGCAAATGTCAAAACATATATGAATGAAAGAAATTCATTTTCAATTAGTCAAAACGAATAAATATCACAGGTCAATTAGTATTTTGCAATTATTATTCACTGCATATTATATTCGTTCTTTTTGCTAATTCAGAAAAATAACAGTATAATAATTTTAATTTATAATTATAATAAAACGCTTACATAAAATCGCCATTTTGTGCATCATGCACAAAGGCGAATATCCAGTTTTATACAAATCTGACAAAGTTTAACAACAAGCTATTATGCAACATATGCGGCATATATGCTGCATATGTTGCATATACGATGAATATTTGATGTATTTTGTTTATTATTATCATAATATGCATAAATTTTTAGTGGTTTATTCGTGTTATTTTTTGATTTGTTTATAATTCAGCGATGTTATATCAAATCAGATATCGGGCATCAATTCTGTACTCTTTACAGATTTATAATAGATAGCATAAAATTACTCTTAAGGGAGGAAAACCTATGAAACAAAAATGTTTGACTATGGTCAAGGTCATGACCGCTCTGGTCCTGGCTGTATTGATGATGGTCGGCAGCGTGTCGAACGTTGTCGGGGCCGTGATCGGTACTGCAGGATTTGACGGTCGTGCCATTGTTCCTTCGGTTTTGAAGGGCTTGGAGATCGGCGAAAATGCGAATGTCGCCGATACTGCCGATGAAGCCGACGCGGAGGAGAACCAGATCGTCCGCGGGAATAAGGATCTTGCCGATATCGGAGCTAATGTTGATTTAGCTGGTTCAGGTCATGATATATATGATGAAAATCTATATTATCTAAATTCAAATAATTGGGGCACTGTTCAATTTGCTGCTTGGGATACGGGAAGTGGCTATTGGACAGCAGACTTAGTACATCTGTCAGCATCACTTGATCCTCCCTTCATAATACTCAGCTCCACGTGTAAAGCCGTACTGTGAATTGCTTTCCCGTTCACGGCTTTCTTCGGGAACTTTGTCCTGACCCGACGAGAGGATCGCCTGTATATTTTTCAGAGAAGGGCGCGGCGTAAAGGTCAG